>DATEUZ010000099.1:0-2178 GCA_035282885.1 Patescibacteria group bacterium
GTGTTATGAAGGGGTTTATGATCCAGGGGGGTGATCCGAAGGGTGACGGAACAGGAGGACCTGGGTATCAGTTTCCTGATGAACCTGTGACAAGAGACTATACTCGTGGCATTGTCGCTATGGCGAACGCCGGTCCGAATACAAACGGAAGTCAATTTTTTATCATGCATCAGGATTATGACCTCCCGAAAAGCTATGTGATTTTCGGTCAAGTTCTTGAGGGGATAGAAACCGTTGATACGATTGCCGAGTCTCCAGTCGAATCGTCAGGTTTTGAGATGTCAAAGCCCGTGACTCCAACGGTTATAGAAACAGTAGAGATAGAGGAAAGCCAATAAACAATGACAGTACTTCAAGCAGTGTTTCTTGCCGCTGTGCAGGGAGTCACCGAGTTTCTGCCTATCTCATCATCAGGCCATCTCGTTTTTTTTCAGCAACTTTTCTCTACCGGTGAAATTCCTGTTTTTTTCGACATTGCCCTTCATGTCGGTACGCTTGTTGCCGTTCTTTTCTTCTTTCGGGCGGATTTGTATCGTATCTGCACAAAAGAAAGAAGAACGCTTGTTCTCCTTTCTATCGGAACAATACCAGCAGGCTTGGTGGGGATTTTTTTCCAATCCTACCTTGAATCACTTTTTGCTGTGCCTTCCCTTCTGGGGATTTTTTTCATCGTGAACACGCTTATACTCTTTGCGACGAAATGGTTACCTATCGGAAAGAAAGATCTCAACCAGGTATCACTCCTTGATGCGTGTGTCATTGGATGTTTTCAGGCAGCAGCCATTATTCCTTCTTTATCCCGGTCGGGTGCGACGATTGCCGGGGCTCTGGGGAGAGGGCTCCAGTCGGAAGCTGCGTTTCGGTTCTCTTTCCTTCTCTCTGTTCCGGCAATCTTCGGAGCGTTCGTGCTTCAGATAAAGGAAATTTCGACTATTTCGCAGGATATGATGACGTTGTCGGCCGTGGGTGCTGTTATCGCAGGTCTCATCGGCTACGTAAGCTTACTTTTGCTTCAACGGGTTCTTCAGTCACGTCGACTCGCGCTTTTCGGTTGGTACACACTTTTTATTGGAATAGCGTCTTTTTTCCTCTTTAACCGATCATAACGAAAAGAGCCTCTGCGATTGCGAAAATGTGATATAATAGTAACTATATTCAACAAAATCGAATTTGCGTGAGCAAAAAGAGTTTTTGAATACATAATCTCTTACGAGAGTCGAAGATTCGAGTAAGAGGAGTATACAATGTTAGAAAAAAGAAACCCGATCCAATCAGTAATCGATAGTTTCCCAACCAATGACATGACAGGGAGCCTTCTCCTTCTGATTATGCTCCCGGTTATCTTTATTTTGTGGCTTGTCTCTCTTGCTATAGAGTTATTTCTCCAGGTTATATTTTCTGTTCTCTCTTTAGGATTTCAGTCGGTTTCCTCGCTCTTCCAGGTCAAAAGAGAAGGCGGAATTTCTGTGCCTTTACGGAAAGACGTCAGTCCGCATGAAGAAACATACATGCAGGGGAAAATTGACGAGCTTCATACGACTTTCAGTGCATTGGAAAAACTTTTCCGGTTGAAAAAGGAAGGCGCATTAAGCCAGGAAGAGTTTGAACAGCAAAAAAGTCAACTTCTCAAAAACCTCTAAGTAAGCCGGTCATTTCTTTTCCTTATGGTACACTGAGTGAGCGATGCGTAGGAAGAAGTTTCAAACAGCCTTATTGAAAAAAAGAACAACCAGACAGTTCGTTAAAAGTATCTTACGTGTATGTCTTATCGGTATCTTCATTCTACTTGTGGGATACGTTTTTGTGAACGGAGTCCTTGGGATCGGACAATTCATCGGTTCCCGAATATATGACACGTTTCTTCCCCAAAAAGAGGATGAGAAATTGATACGGGATACCTCAGGTATCATAAAGCGTTTACTTCAGGAAACGTCAACACAGGACGGTGTGTGGGGTGTGTATGTGTATAGTGTTTCAGACCGCACTGTGTACGGACTGAATGAACAAAGATCATTCACTGCAGCCTCTGTCAATAAAATTCCCATTCTTCTTTTCTTTTTAACGGAAGTCGACAAGGGAACCCTTTCGAAAGAGACCGTCTATATTCTCCAAAAAAATGATATCCAGGACTACGGAACCGGGACACTCCGGTACAAGATGCCAGGGAGCACCTATACA
>DATEUZ010000100.1:0-6696 GCA_035282885.1 Patescibacteria group bacterium
CCCATAAACTTCTTGACGCCCCACACGCCATAGGCTTTGAGTGTCTCTTTCGTCTCGTCACTTAAAAGAGGAAAAGGCAGATGGTATTTTTCAGAGAATTTCTTATGCGAGGCAATAGAATCTTTCGAAATACCTAAAATCACGACTCCGTATTTTTTCAACTCCGCAAAGTGATCACGGAAGCTGCATGCTTCTTTGGTACACCCGGGTGTATCGTCTTTGGGGTAAAAATACAGAACAACCCATTTTCCAAGATAATCCGAGAGCGAGTGGTACTTCCCGTTTTCATCCGGCAGGTTGAAATCTTTTGCCTTCATACCACCATTATACCCATTGAGATCAAATGGAGGTGTAACGTGAAGATAGACCAATCTGATATAATCACCCTATGAAGACGGAAACAATCAAAGCAATCTTCATGAACCTTCTTTTTGTCATCGGGGTGATTCTCACTATCATCGGCTTTGTCCGGGGAAGCCTGACTGTCACCCGCATGTTTGTCTTCGAAAAATATCCTCTTCAATCGTATGAAGAAACCCGCTGCGACCTCGAATATATGCCCATGGCGACACAGGTAACCCCTGCGGTGACGCCTGAGGGAAAAGGCGAAGCAACACTCATCCCAGAGGAAGAACTCCAAAGCCGCCGAGAGAAATGTATGGCCTCAGTCGAGCGTGAAAGGGAGACCAAAAAAGTCGAGGATTTCGTCACTTCTCTCACTATCCTGGTTTCAGGGGTATTCCTCACCTTGAGCTTCAAACGGTTCATTTTTAAGTAGAAAACTACCTGTAAACCGCCTTACGCCTTGCATTGTAAAACCTGATATCAATCATCTGAAAATACCGATGTAAAGGCCTCATTTGTATGGATATGCTATAATACAAGCATCACTTTTACATCTGCTACCTCGTGTTTGGAGAAGGTCTTCCAGCAGAAGTACATCTTTTATCCACCGGAACGAGCAGTACTGTAAAAAAAGAAAGGTGGTGATAAAAGATGAGTAAGCGACTATTCGTTGGAGGACTTCCTTACGGTATATCCAATACCCAACTGGAAGAAATGTTTACCCAGTTTGGTGCAGTTGTTTCCTGTAACGTCATAACGGATAAATTCACTGGCCGCAGCAAAGGTTTCGGCTTCGTCGAAATGGAAAATGACGAAGAGGCCGATAAAGCAATCCAATCCCTGAACGAGACAGAACTCGAAGGAAGAAAGATTGCCGTCAATGTTGCCCGACCAAGAGAAGAACGTCCGTCAAGAGACTTCGGTTCTGGCGGTTCTAGCTTCGGAGGAAGAGGACCAAGAAGGGACAGAAGAGATTCTGGACGTGGTGGTGGTGGACGGTACTAATCCGTTCGGTCAGGAATTCCCATAACAAACGAAAATTGTTACCAAAAGCATCGACTTCACAGTTGATGCTTTTTTGGTGGTCAGACGAACCAAACAGTATATAATTAAACCGTTTGACGTGTAGAGAGATGAATAACAATAAAGCCGTTATTACAGTTTTTGCCATCATTGTCATCCTTTCACTGATTGTGAGATTCTACAATTTCACAGAAAGAATCAACTTTGGCCATGAGCAAGCTGTATCCCTCTCAGTCTCGGCTGACTATATACAAGAAAAGCCAAGTCTTCTCGGTCTGCCAAGTGTCCGCCGTACCACTTCACTTGGTCATACAATCTATTTTGGTCCTTGGTTTAATTACTCTCTTGTTCCTCTCTTGCTTCTTTCTCACTACGATCCTGTAGGAGTGACTGCGTTCTTTCCCCTCTTAAATGTTGCGACAGGTATCCTAATCTTCTTTTTTGCTTCCAGATTCTGGAACACATCTGTCGCACTCTTTGCCAGTCTCCTTTTTCTGTTTAATACCGCTATGATCAACCACTCACTGTACATTTGGATTGTCCACTATATGCCTCTTATAGGAATACTTAGCTTTGCCAGCTTGTACTCTTTCTGGAAAACACGCACACCGGTCTATGCTCTCACAGCCGGTCTTCTTACCGGGATTGCGTTCAATCTTGAATATCTCTATCTTCCCACTGCAATTCTTGTATGTATCATCATTGCCTTCCTTTCTCGGAAAAAGATACAGACTATCGCATTATTTCTTGCAGGCGGAGTACTCGGAAATACTCCGACAATACTTTTCGATATGCGACACAACTTCTATCATGTCAGAACAATCTGGCAATATCTCCTGGATACTCTTCATACCCCGGGCCAGGATGGCTTCAGTCCCTATCACTTCCTGCAATTTTGGCCTATTTTTGCTCTTTTGGGGGGTCTTTTACTAGCCTACATCTATAACAAAAAATCAAAGCTACTCGCATTGTCTTTGTCACTTCTGTATGTACTCATCAACCTATTATCCCCTGAAATTTCCTTCACAGGCGCCATTGGTATGCCTGACGGATTACATTATCCTGCGGTTCAAGAAGCTGTTCGTGTCATTTCTTCTGATCATCCATCTGAATTCAATGTCATGGCATATTACAATAACCGAGCCTATGACCTTCGCTATCTTTTAACGTATCGCTATGGCGTGACACCGCAAAAAGTTGAAGAGTACGGAAAATCGCGCATGTTGTATGCGTTTGTCCCCATAGGCTACGACTTCCAGAAAAGTAATGTCTGGGAAATTAATGTCTTCCAAGCAAAAAAAGTTGAACTGCTAAAACAGATAACCAGTACGCATGGGGTATATAAATTAACAAAATAATCGGAGTTGCTTTACAGCTACAGAAAGCCCTTAGCGGAGAGAACCAACTGGAACGTGTGAAAGTATAGCCTCTTGAAAACGTATATCGTTCTTCGTGTTCTTCATGAATCAACTACCTTTTTATGCGGTACACGGTATGTCCACGTTGTTTCTTTATTTCTTTCATATGGAGTTCGTGCTTTCTTCCGACCCGAGGGATCAAGCGATTCAAGGCGTTCACCACAACAATCCAAAGTTCTCCTCCCAGATTAAGATGCTCATACGGAGTCAGGATAAAATCCTGCGTGATCGCATCATCACCGATTTTTGCAGGAATATTCGACACAATTAAATCGAATGTCTTATCCAAAACAGCTTCCATCCCAACACTGCCAAAAACCGTCGCATTACGAACAGCATTCTTCTCGATATTCTGTTTCGTATATCGTACTGCCAATAAATTACAATCGACCATCACAACCTGTGCATCCGGATTTTTCTTTGCCAAAATAATTCCGATCGGGCCATACCCGCACCCTACATCTAAAATCGTTTTGGGATTATTCGTCACAATTGATCGTAAGAGGACATCGGTTCCATGATCTATTTCAGACGTTGAGAATAAGGTGTTCCCGGCATCAAACGTAAATTTCTCACCCTGAAAAAAATACGTAATATCCTTTTTGAAATAGACATCCATGCCTGGATTATAACAGAAGTCCTCACGCCTCTTCATTCTCCGAGGAAGACAGCGTTCCGAAAGACAGTCAAAAGTATCTGAATCACCGAAGGCTTTACTTTCGTCCGAAAAACAATCATCGGGTCGTCATAAATCTTTTTACCGACAAACTGAAAAACATCTGAAGCCGTCGCGATCGGCACGCGGTAGTTTCGGGGAAGAAACCGAAGTCCTTTCTTCGCCTCCTTGTTTGCTTCAAAAAACCGCTCCAACTCGAATCTGATAAGCTCTTTCATCTTCTGTTCTTGAGCTTTTCCCTCACGAACGGATGTCAGTCCGAACCTCCTTAGGTCATCCTGTGGAATATACACTCTCCCTGCTTTCTCATCTTCATCTATATCCCGAATAATATTGATAAGTTGAAACGCTTTTCCCAACAAACGAGCGCTTTGATACGACTCTTCAGGTACCTCCATGATTTTTGCCATCATCAAGCCGATCGTTTCCGCCACGCCATACATATACACTTCAAGATTTTGATAACTTCTGTACTTTCTCCCATCAACATCCATGTCTAACGCAGTAAAATAATCCCAGACTAAGTTTTTGTTGATCGATTTCCGCCGAACGAGCTCTCCGAATGCATCAACTACAGGATGATCAACCGTATTACCATCTAAAGCCGACCCTGTCAGCTGTTTATACTCTTGAAATTTCTGGGTGTTTGGGGGGATAGCGTCTACCAAGTCATCCGCCGTCCTGGTAAAGGCGTATAGAAGAAAAACATCATGCCTGATTTCTTTGGGAAAGAACAAACTGACCGAGTAAAAGGTTTTGCTTCCTTTTCTAGTAATATCTTCAAAAAGCTTCTGTTTTGGCTGCATAAACTATTACAGTATCACAATTAAGGAAGATATCAAAAAAACATGCGGGAAATGGGAGAAATTTTACTTCAATGCCTTGAGGATCGCTTCGCGAATACTTTTTCCACTGAACCAGCCGTTGAGATAGACGAGTGTTTGTTTATTCCGATTCCAGCTTTGGAGGTAGTATTTATTAATACGCCCCCCCTTCTTTATAAATGTAACAATGAGCTCGTCTACTGTCAGTTGTGTATTTATACTTATAAGTATACCACATCTGTTACTCTTTGAGGGAAACGACTTGTAAGAAAGATTTTTCAGTTCTTCCTATGAAGCTTTCTTTCTTGTTTCTTTGCATCTTCGTGTTTCTGAAGATTATTCACAGATTTCCTTACAAGAATCTTATCTACCCTGTTTCCGTCCATATCAATCACTTCAAACCGTAACCCCAAACGCTCAAACGCATCCCCTGTCTTCGGAGTGTGTCCAATGCGATGTATGACAAAACCGCCAAGCGTTTGGAAAAAACCGGATTTTTCTCCGGGAAATATAGGTATCCGAAAGTAGTCCTTAAACTCCTCAATCAACACCAATCCGTCAACCAGCCAGGTCCCGTCATCTCTCCGTATGATTTCGGTCTTCTGCAGCTCGTCTGCGGTCGGAATATCACCGACAATCGCCTCCAAAAGGTCTGTCATGGACAGCAGTCCTTGAATATTTCTGTATTCATCGACGACAAACGCAATGTGTACGCCTGACTTCTTAAAAAGTTCAAGGAGCTTTAACGCTTCCATGTTTTCAGGGATAAACAACGGCTTCTGTATGAACTTGCGTAAATCAAGCTTGTCCTCAGTAAGGTAGTTCGTCAGCACTTCCTTTGTTCTCACAACACCGATGACTTTATCCAGGTCTTCCTTCCCCACCGGAAAATACGAATAGGAATCCTCCGACAACGTTTCTCGTACTTCTTTACTTCCCTGGGCAATATCGAGCCACTTGATGTCTTCCCGAGGGGTCATCAGCATACCTGCCTTCTTATCGCTTAAAAGAAACGTCCTCTCAACGATATCTTGTTCCGCAAGGTTAAAAACACCGACGCGAGCGCCTTCCCGAATCAACATCTTGACTTCGTCTTCCGTAATGTGAGCCTCCTGAGTAAGTTTGATTTTACACAGTTTCAGGATCCAGTCCGTCGAAGCGCTTAAGAACAGAATCAGCGGTGCACTTAAGAAAGAGAGAACCTGCATGTATTTTGCCATATATGATCCGATTTTTTCAGGATTACTCAGCGCAATACGCTTCGGCACAAGTTCTCCGACCACCAAAGAAAGATACGTGATGAAAAACACAACAAGGAGAAGAGCAATCAAGTCACTATGGAGCCCGATAAAAGTCACATGCGATAAAAAGGACGAGAGAGAACGCGCGAGCGTTTTGCCGCCGAACGCGCCGGCAAAGATGCCAACAAAGGTAATCCCTATCTGGACTGTCGAAAGGAACCTGTTCGGAGTACTGGCAAGCTCCAATGCTTTTTTCGCATTCCCGTCTCCCTTCTCAGCCATCTCTTTCAGCCTGGACTTCCGTGCAGAAATAATGGCAATCTCCGTCATGGCAAAAATACCGTTGAGGACAATCAGAAGGAGAATGATGATGAGCTCCATTCTTTTTATTATAGCGTAAAGAACAGAGGGACAGGCTTTAGGAACACAAAGAGGTGCCGTACTAACGTAGCAAGGTTAGAATTTCTCCGGGAAATTCTGTAAAATACGGTCATGGCTAAAATGAAACATGTTGTGAGTTTCGTCATTTTTACCCTTCAGTCCAGGGTGATTTTCATTTTGTTTTTGGAAATAATGGGAGGAATTCTTTTAAGCATTATCTCCCTTTTTACTTTTATTGATCTTGCTAAAGATGTCTTTGAGAAAGATGTCGTTTTTTACGATCAACTGCTCTCTCATCTTGTATATTCATTTCGTCATCCGGCACTCACGAAAGTCATGCTTTTTATCACTGAATTAGGCTCAGAATATGTGTTGATTGTGGCTGCCCTTATTGGTATCTTGCTTGTCTGGAAAAAACACCAAAGAGAAGCCACTTTCCTTTCACTGGTACTTATCATGGGTTTTATCTTAAATCTTCTCCTTAAAACTCTTTTTCAATTACCCAGACCTGATATTGATCCTCTAATCTTAGAAACCTCGTATAGTTTTCCTTCAGGGCACGCCATGAACTCGTTTGTCTTCTATGCCATCCTGGCCTATTTCACTTACCATTTCAGCCGGAGCACGATGTTAAGCATTACCACTGGAGCTTTTGCCGTCTTACTTATCACGCTCATAGGTTTCAGCAGAATCTATCTGGGTGTTCATTATCCAAGCGATGTCCTGGCAGGTTTTATCGCCGGCTTTTGGTGGTTCATCACAGCGGTTTTACTAAATAAAACCATTAT
>DATEUZ010000101.1:0-21794 GCA_035282885.1 Patescibacteria group bacterium
GTTATTTCAGAAGATATCGGAAGAAAACTCGAGAGTGTCACAGTCGAGGATCTAGGAAAGGCAAAAAAGGTCGTCTCGGATAAGGACAATAGCTTGATCGTTGCAGAATCAGAAAGAAGTGCTGTACAGGCGAGAATTCAGCAGGTGAAAAAAGAGATTGAACGGACGACTTCAGAATTCGATAAAGAGAAACTAGAAGAGAGGCTGGCGAAACTCGCAGGCGGAGTTGCTGTCATTAAAGTCGGAGCTGCTACAGAGCTTGAGATGAAGGACAAGCAGGAACGCGTCAAAGACGCGGTTGCTGCTACCAAAGCGGCTGTTGAAGAAGGAATCGTTCCTGGCGGAGGCGTGACCTTGCTTCGTGCCAGAGAAGTGCTTGTCAGAAACAACGAACTAGGAGAGAAGGTCGGACGAAGAATTCTTTATACCGCACTTGATTCTCCGTTACGGGGTATTTTGTCGAATTCCACAGCGAACTGGCAGGAAATCCTCTTGAAAGTCAAAAATGGAGATGGTGAACCGTCTCCGAAAAAGAATCAACTGGAGAATTACGGATATGACGTGATGAAGAATCGGTTTGGAGACATGTTTGAATTCGGTATTGTTGACCCGACAAAAGTTGTCCGTACGGCTCTCCAAAATGCGGTTAGTGTTGCAACGATGATGTTAACGACAGAAGCGCTTGTGACTGATATTCCTGAAAAAGAAGAAAAAACTCCAGTCCCCGGCGCCGGAATGGGCGGCGGTATGGAGTACTAAAAGATCTTTTCGTAGAAAAGGTGTGAAAAAAGAAAGGCCAGGTGAAAATCTGGCCTCTTTTTAGTACAATACAGGGCATGAAGGTCATCGTACACATATTCCTTACCCTTTTGTTATTCTTATCAGTGGTTGCTACAACGGTTTTTTTCTATGTATTCTCATCGGTCTTTTCATTTGAGGCGATGCGATCGCTTTTACAGAAGGCCGATGTCTACCAAATTGTCGTTTTCGACGTGATGCCACAGCTTCTGTCTTCTTCTTCTCTTTCTCAAAACGAGCTGTTGTCAAAAGAGGATCTGGTTCAGATCGCCCAGAAAACAGTCACACCTGCATGGTTGCAGACACAAACAGAATCCATCTTCGCAAATGCGTTTTTGTTCCTGGAAGGATCATCAGATGACCCCAGGCTTTTTGTGTATACACAACATTTGAAGAAAAAATTTCCAAAAGCCATGGAAGAAGTATTTCAGACAAAGTTTACAAACCTTTCCGTCTGTACGGAGATTCAGATACAGCAAGGACTGTATCTATCGGCTACACAAGGATTTCCTGCGTGTCGTCCAGAAGACCTTACAGAGGATGCCTTCCTTTCTTTTGTCGGAGAATCACAGGGAGAATGGGAATCTCTTATGAATCAGATTCCCGATGTCCTTGATATTTTGCGCATGCCTCAACTTGCCTCTGGAATCCAAACGAACGAACCAGCAGCGAGAGGCAGTCGCATTGTTCAGGAGGTGGAGTATCAGCAAAAAATCGTATCTTTAGATCGTTTTGGAATGTTTTATCAAGTAGCCAAACATTTCCGATTCGTGTTTCTCTTGACTGCGCTTCTTTTAGGATACCTCCTCTGGATCGCGGTTCCCCATAAAACATACTTTCTTCTACTTTCTGGCATCTCTTTTTTTCAAGGACTTGCGTTCGGAGGTTTGGCGGTCTTGGTGTCGTCTCTCACCCGCCTTCTTTCAAATATGATGTCAGGACAGGGTGACTTTTTCCTTATCATTTCTCCGCTACTGCAGGGGATTGTATCTGTTTTCGAAAAAGATCAAACGCGGCTTCTTTTTATGCTGTCGGCAATAAGCATGCTTCTTGCGGTATTTCTCCTTGTTTTCGGACATGTGCAATATACCCCTTCCAAAACAGGAGTTGTAGTAAGTAAAAGATAGGCCTCTCTTTTTTGAGTTTTTTGCCCACCTGTGGTATTCTTAGCCAGGCGGCGACGTGGCTGAGTGGTCAAAAGCAGCGGTCTGCAAAACCGTTTTCCGCCGGTTCGAATCCGGCCGTCGCCTCATAAGAAAACCCCACAGATGTGGGGTTTTTTATTCCTATCCTACGTATTTTTATGTTGTCTGTACTTTAATTTCCTCCGGCTGTTCTTCTTTCTTAGGAAGAGTGAGAGTCAAGATGCTGTTCTCGAAGCCTGTTTTTGCTTTTGTTCCATCAACTGCAGCTGGAAGCTAGATAGTCTTTGCAAAAGCTCCGTAATACCGTTCTGCAAAAATATGTCTTCTTCCCTTTCTTTTCCGTTTCTTTCTTTGTTTGGTACTGAACGGTCACATGATCTCCAGTGACAGTGATATCAAGCCATCTGGAAAATGAGAGACGGAAAGGATTTAAACCTACAAGTGCCATAGATGTATCATCCTTTATCGTATTTTGTACGTAATATTGGCAATCTACCAGACAGAGTGATAGGTTGTCAAGTATTATTGCGGGTTGAAGGAAAACTGTGATACGATAAAAAAGCTATGAAGAAGGTACTTCTTTTTATTCTCATTCTTCTTTTCCTTGGGGGCATCGCGAGTCTCTATTTTCTTCCCTGGAATCCCTTCCATCGTGTGAAACACGCCGGTCTTTATGTCGGAACGGATGATCAGGCAGATATCTATTTGAATGGTGAGAAGGTGGGAGTGGGCAAGTATGAGAGTGTGGATTTGGCCTCCGGAACCTACACAGTAAAACTTATCGGCTCTGTCCAGAACGACAAAGAAGGGACTTCGTCAGTTTCACCTTCCTGGGAAGAACAGGTAGAACTTACCTCTGGTTCAGTTGTGGCGATTAATCGCCAGCTCACAAGTGGCGGAGAAGACACGTCAGGATATCTTATACGTGTCAAGCATGTGTTGGATAAGATTGTGTCAGGATCAGAGATGACAGTCGTTTCTTCTCCCTCGGGTGCTGAGGTTCTTTTGGATGGGCAACACCAAGGAGAAACTCCCCTCTCACTACGAGCTGTGAGTGTCGGAGATCATCTTCTTTTCCTTCAGAAAGAAGGATACTACGGACAGCCGATCAATATGAAGTTGGAAGAAAAGAAGCTCTATGAAATTAATGTTGAGCTCGGGAAGAAACCCGTGATAGAAAAACCAAGACAACAAGAACCCACCCTGAAAGTCGTTATCCTTCAAACACCGAATGGGTTTTTACGAGTGCGTTCAGGGGCGGGGACTACGTTCCCTGAGGTGACGAGGGTAAAACCGACAGAGACTTTTGGGTATCTTGAGGAGAGGGGGGGTTGGTACAAAGTTCAACTTCCTGATGGTAAAGAAGGGTGGGTCAGCGGAGAGTATAGTAAAAAAGAGTAAGTCGTATGTATTCGCGAAGCCTTATAAAACTTATTGATGAAGCCTTGCTACCCGCAGTCCTCATTATTCTTGCAGAGATTGTGGGACTTACTCTCGTGAATACATTCTACAATCTTTCTTGGTCGTTTACAGGGGGAGGAATCACCTATGCGACGACAGAAGAGCTTATCCTAGCCAATTCCTTCTCAAGCATGGTGGTATACGCTGTCATCCTAGTTGGTTTTTCCTGGGTGGTGATGAGAGCGCATCTGACGCATGCCACGCATATTCATCCCACGGTCCATGCGACATTAGCACGGCTAAACTTGACTCATCTTGTTGAAGACACATTTCAAATTTATCATGAGGCAGTTGTTTGGGTTTCGTATTTGTGGCTGTTTTCTCTTTGGTTCGGTATTCAACTGTATCTGGGACTCATTCATTCAATCGTTTTTGTAACCGCTCTCGTCCTTTCTTCACTCGTGACGTGGCTCTTTATCACAGATGTTGAGCGTGAATTTCATATTCCAGGAATAAAACAGAGGGTTCAAAAGTGAAGTTTTTTATACTACGAAGCATTGTCAATACAGGACTTGTCCTTTTCTTTTTGGGAATCTTAATCGCTCCCCCTGCTTTTTCTTCGTTCATTCTACTGAGGCCGTTAGAGGAAAAGGAGCTTGTAAGCCCATCGTTTACAGTCAGTCGGGGTGAGAGTGAAGAACTTTCTTCGCTCTCTTTCGGGACAGCTTTCCGTAAAACAGTGTGGGCAATACCAGTCACCTATACACTTCAATTTTCAAGAAAGGGAAGGGTAAGAAAAGCACTTTCTGTGATGAACACGTCGACAAAGCCTGTTCTTTTTAGGCTTGTTCTTCCGGAAAACGGAGAAATAGTTCCGGTATTTTCTTATGCGATCCAGGGGAGCAAGGGACAGGAAATAAAAGACGAACAAGAAGTGCTTCTTGATCCTAAGATGAGTGCTTATATTGATTTTCTTATCGAAACAGAGAGTGGTCAAGAAGGAACTGTAGAAGCCACGATACAGATGATTGCATCTTTCAGCGACTAAGGACATAAATAATAAAGACGACCAATAGTCCCCACGCAGCCACAGTCCCCAGAAGCGTCGAGTCCGAAAGAAGGACTCGTTCAGGCGATTCTCCACTTTTTTTATGGTAGATCACTTGCAGGTACCGCATAACCCCGTAAATAACAAGAGGAACGGTCAACATCAGCCATTTTCGCTGTTCGAGTGTCGAGGGAAGAATGCTAAAAAGCTGCAATGTCCCATAACTTGGGACGGGCGGAGTTTCCTGAAATGTGAAGATTGCATACGTAATCCAAGTAGAGGTTGCAAACATATTCGTATACATGTCGAGAATTTTTTCTGAGTACAGAGAAAGAGTAGAACGATGGGAAGAAGGAGTTTCTCCGTTTGCTCCACTTAAAATCGTGAGTTCAAATCGCCTCTTCCCTGAAGCGAGGAATAATGCGATCGAAATGATTGTCAGTAAGAACCATACGTTTAAATGGGCGTCGATCACGAACGCACCCGCATAGACGCGAAGTATAAATCCAGCTGCGATAATAAGAATGTCCATAATAACGATTTGCTTTAAAAGAAGTGAATACGCAAGTTGGAGAAGAAGATAGGAAAGAACCGAGACATAAAAGAAAAAAGAAAGAGCATAGGATGTCACAAGAACGAATGTGACCATGACTGTTGCAAGGGCTAAAGCGAGCCATGACGGTAAGTCGCCTTTGGCAATAGGGCGAAGTTTCTTAAATGGATGTTTCCGATCTTTCGGAGCATCCATCACATCATTAATGAGATAGACAGATGAACACAAGAGACTAAAAAGGATAAAAGCCTTTATGACGATAAAAACCTGCGTCGGGTTAAATAGTTGTCCTGAAAATACAAGTGCGGCAAAAAGGGCGGTATTTTTTACCCATTGTCTTGGTCTGATCGACTTGAGGATCGCAACGAGAATGTGAGCCAAACGACGCCTCCTAAAAACAAGATAGCCAGCAAGATAATGGCAAATAATTTTTGTTCGCTCTCTAGAAATAAAGAAATCGTGCCTAGTATAACACTAAGGCTGCCGTAAAACAAGGCAATTTTCGGATGACTCCATCCGAGAGCGAGTAAGCGATGGTGCAGATGACCTTTATCTGCCCAGAACGGAGATTTTTTATGATATACCCGCCTTAAGACTGTAAACACTGCGTCAGCAGTCGGAATACCCAGTACTAGGAGTGCGGTAGCGACTTTTGCACCTGTAAGAATAGAACACGTGGCAAGAAGGAAGCCTAAAACAGTTGCGCTATACCCTGGCCATATTCGGGCTGGATACCAGCTGTATCGTAAGAAAGCGAGAGTGGATCCGGCGATGATGAAAGAAAGTTGAGCGACGATAACCTGGTCGGGTTCTTTCGAAATGAGACGAAGGCTCAAAAGTCCAATCGTGACTGCTGCAACAATGACGATAAGCTGCATCTGTCCATCAACCCCTTTACTCCAGTTCACCATATTCATCGTCCAGACGATCCATATAATTGCGAATAGGTCAGAGAGAATCCAAATGCTATGATCGCGGAACAGGTGGAAGAGGATTCGTGGTTGATCAAGAGGAATATAACTGGGGAGGGGAAGAAAATGACTCAGAGGATTCGTGATGAAAGCAATGCCTATTCCAGCACCGACAACTAAGAAAGCAGCCAGTAGGTTCGTAAAGAATCGAACGTACGGGTTGATATCGTATTTGTCGTCAAGTGCACCGACAAAGACAACAATGAGACTTCCTAAGATAATGCCGACGAGATATTTCGATGGAGGAAGAAAAAGAAGAATTGATCCCAAGATTCCAAGGAAAATCGCAACGCCTCCTAACCTAGGAACAGTTCGGGATTGAATGTGTGCAGGGTGTTGTCTGAGGTACGGGTTATCGACAAACCCGTGTTTCCAAGCAAACCGGATGACAAAAGGAGTCAGGAAATAGGTCAAAAGAAATGCGACAAGGGAAGGAATGACCAATGACCAGAGAAGATCAGTCAAAAATGCCGTTTCCATATTAGACAATCAATCCAACGATTTTGTACGTCGTGTAGGAAAGAAGAAACATAACAGTAGCTCCTCCCCAGATAAGCGTGCGGGCAAGAAACGTTTCTTTTGAAAATATTTTTGAGGCAAGGAAGCTATTGATGCAGAGTATTCCTAAGCCTGTCCATAAGAGAAGATGCAGGTGAAGAGGCGTTCCTAATTGTTTTTCTCCCCAGATATAGCTAAAGAAAAGCGGTACTTGCGGAGGAAGATATTCGCGGTATAAAAGAAGATACCCGTACGAAAGAAAGAATGATGTAAGCCCCAGTACAATACCCCAAACAGAGATTCTATCCTTCTTGAAGGAAGTACTGTCTTGAAGAATAGGTGTCAGAAAATGATTTTTAGGAATTCGGAACGTTTCTCTTTTTTCCATGTTTCCTGGGAGTGCGGCAGGTTATTTTTCTCTGGCAAAGATCTGGGCATAGCCAAGATCTGCGGTTACATTATACTTTTGCCGTATAAGATTGTCCAACTCGGGAAAAGGAAAGTGTGTCTCTTTGAAGTAGACGATACGTCGTGGGGGATTTTCTTGTAGCCTATCGAGCTCTTCCTTATAGCCGTTAGGCCAAAGATCAACGTGGTATGAAGCGGTAAACCTTCCTGCTGTGGGACGTTTGGTGTACGTATAGATCATAGGTTCGTCACCCCACACATAAATCGGTTCTTCTTCCGCTGTTTCTTTCTGAAGAAGAGCACTTATTTCTTTTACCCTGTTTACATTCGGATCGAAGAAGGCCTCAAAATCGTCTTTTGTCCTCAACCCTTGTAGGTACGAGAGAAAGTTTTGATAATACAACGGTTGATAGGAAAGAGCCCCAAGACTCAGTGGAAAAAACCGAGTTGAAACGAAAAAGGTAAGAAGGAGGGAAAAAGTGGGAAGAACGATATCTTTGAGAGTCTTCTTGTATGTTCCAATGATGAGGAGAAAAGACGGAATGATCTGGATAAGATAATGCGTATATGGCCTTCCTCCGAGAAGCGCACCCTCAAGGCTAAGTAGAAACCAAAGGAAGAAGAAAGATTGCGGGAAAGAAAGATGCTTCCTTACGACAAACATCACCAAAAGAACACTCCCGAGAAGCCCCCATTTCAAAAGAAACAGATTGATTCCAAGGAACAAGATTTGATGGGATTGTTCTACGTATTGAAAAGGAAGCAAGAAAACACTTTCTACGAAGGGAATGAAGGCATGTTGCGAGAGCATCCACAAAGAGGTAATGAGGATGGGGAGAAAGAATCCCACAGAGAGTGAACGTAAAAATGAGAATTTTTCGGAAAAAGGTTTTGGTAGAAAAAACGTACATAAAAAGACTGCGAGAAAATCAAAGAAAGCAGGGATTTTATACAAAAAAGCGAGAGAGAGTAAAAAACCAGCAAGGAAAAACTGGTTTCGCGTTTTTACTAACGGGTACGTGTCAGAGATTTTTCCGAGACTCACAAGATACACGAACACCCCAGCCACCGTAAAGAGAAGGAAATAGATTTCACCGTTTGCGATGTTTGCTTCAAGAAAAGGGATCGACGTAAGAATGGCAAAGAAAAGAGAAAGAAAAAACGCTTTAGTTCTTGGGAAGAATAGACGACTTAAGAAAAAGAACATGATATTCGTAAGAAGAACAAAAAACGTTGTGACGAGTTTGACCCAGAAAAGCGTATATGCAAGCGAGAAGGTCAGGTACAAAAGAGGAGGTTTATTATCAAAAATATCTTTATACAACACTACTCCTCTTCTGATCATTTGCCCGACGGTAAGGGTGATAGCCTCATCACGGTGCCAGTAGGGTTCAAAAAGGGACGGGAGCCGGAGAAGGAAAACAAGGAGAACAAGAAAAACAAGTTCTTTTCTTTGAAGGAGGAACTGTACGGTTTTGGTGATCCTCTCTTTGAATGACGTCATGATCCTACACTTTTTCTGTGACGCGATATTCGAGATATTTGCCTAACATGAGTCTGGTATGAGCATCTAAACCCGGAAGAGCGGATAGAAAGAAACTCACGAAGGGAAGAGCAATCCACTGAAGATACAAAAGAGGAATCATTTTTCTCGGGAACGATGCTGGACGTTTCGGTTTCATCTTCATGTCAATAATAATGAGGACGAGAAGGAACAAAAGACAAAGCGTCAGAATATTTCCAGAAATCAAAGGAAGGTTGCGTCCCAACACCGTTTCTTTGAACGCGGGATTAAGAAAAGGAGGAAGAGTTGCGCCAAGTGTAAGAATGAACCAGTTAACCGGCCAGAGGAAGTGTCCCTCAAGTGCTCGTAAGACAACAGTAGTTCTTGAAAGAAAAGGTATTTCCGGATGTAAGAACCATTGTTTCATAATAAAAGGATCATCGGTAATTCCCCAAGCCCATCGTTTCATCTGTTCATATTGGTTCACCATAGTTTGGAAAAAACTATTTGATTCCGCTGCATCTTGATAAATTGCCAGAAAGAGAGGAATGACCTTTATTTTTGGTCCTTTGGAGAAAAATGATTTAAAAAACAAATGCCAGTCTTCAGGTATCACGTCCACTGCCCAGTATCCTACTTCCTGGCAAAGTTTGAGACTCAAGGAATAGGTTGACATGTTGAAGAGTTTGTCAGGTCTCATAAGAATTCCTAAATTCCACATGGAACCTATGGTATTGATGAGACGAACCGGAAGAGGAACCCTCCAGATGTTATTGTAAAAAAGAAGAGCACCTTGATAAAAATGAAAGTATCTCTCTTCATCGGTAAGAAACGTATAGGTAAGGTATGAGTAGTAGTAAAAGGGAAGAAGGGAATCAGCATCGCAGCTTGTTACCGTGCAGTGTTCCAAGGCATATCCTTCTTCCTGCAACTTTTTTGTTACCCATTTTCCAGCCCAAGCCATATTGCTTGATTTTCCTTTGACTTCACCAGGTATCTCAGGGTGTACAGTAATAAAGAAGTGGGCAAACGTTTGTTGAAACTCTTCTTGTAGTTTCTTAGCTACTTCGGGTGCATTCGGATCGCGTTTCTCTGTCGCAAGGACAACAGTTATCTGGTTTTTCTGAAATGTTTGTTCTGCAAGACGTCGTATGGTGCGTTGAAGGATATGAAGAGGTTCTTTATAGGTCGGAATGATCACGACATGATGGATTTGCGAAAGAGGAAATGGAGGGTTTTTGAGCGAATGTGTGAGCCCATCCCAATCAACCTCCTCGTGAGCTTTGAGCCGAAGGAAACTTTGAGTTGAGTAGAGTGCAATTTGAGCTGAACGATAAAACCAGTAGACATCGAAAAGAATGACAAAATAGGCGACAATGCTCGGTTTCCAAAAAGAAAGCCAGAAAGGCATAGTAATAAGTCCCCAGGAAAAAAGCCCTGGAAAAATCTCAAGGGGGCGCTGCAATCTGGTTTCATTTCGTTCGAAAAATCGTTTTAGTGCGTACTGCATCGTCAAGAACCTACCTTATAGTTTAAAAAGTGTTTGAGCATTGAGGGTGGTTTGTTCTTCGATTTGTGTAAAAGACTTTTTTTTAATCTGAGCAAGATGGTTGGCGACAATTTTAACATGTTTGGGTTCGTTTCTCAAATGTCTCACTCCTTCTGGAGAGAGGAAAGGAGAGTCAGTCTCTACCAGGATTCTTCCGAGTGGTACTGCTTTCGCACTGTCCTGTACCTGACGTGCCTGAGGGTAGGTGAGGATGCCTGAAAAGGAGACGTAAAAGTTGTAGGAAAGTGCTTTCTTCACATCTTCTTTTGTGCCTGTCCAACAGTGGAATACTCCTCTGATCTTATTCGCTCGGAACCGGGAAAGGCAGGAAAATAGATCGCTCCACGCATCACGGCAATGAAGAATAACCGGAAGGTTGTACGTATGTGCGAGATGAAGATGAAACTCAAGGAGGTTCATTTGGAGTTGAGGCTGAAGTGACGCATCTCTTGTCACTCCATAATGAAAGTAGTCGAGGCCACACTCACCTATCGCGACAACTCCTTTTTGTTGTACGAGATGTTCGAGCTGTTTTTGGACCTCTTCGGTATATTCGTTAACATGGTGAGGATGAAAGCCAACGGCAGCATGAAGGCAAGGAAACAAGCTTGCAAGCGCAACCGCTTTTGTGCTTGAATCGATCTTTGCTCCAGGGACAACAATATCCGTAATGCCTTGACTTTGAGCTTCTAAAACGACTTGTTCGACGTCTTTTTTAAAAGCACGAAAATTCAAATGAGCATGAGAGTCTATCATGGTAGACGCGGAAAGAGGGGAGGTTTTGTTTCTATTCGGGATGCGGTGAGATTGGATTGAATGGAATGAGAGGCTGATGGAATAAACGGTTCAAGGAGAACAGCAAGCTCGTAAAGTTCTTCTAAAGATGCACGTATCTTTTCTGTTGCCCGTTGAGGAGAAGTCTTAAGAAGTTCCCATGGCTTATCTTCTTCGATTCTTTTATCTAAATCTTTCAATCTCTGGGCGAGATCTTGGACCGTTTCGTGAGGACGATACTCCAGAAATGCCCGGTAAGCTTTTTTAGAGCTTGGCTTCTGAAAGACGTGCTCTTTCCTTGGTTCCAGACCTTTGAGCCGGAGTGTTTCTGCGAGTTTTGTCAGTCGAAGAACGATGTTTCCGAGTCCGTTGGAGAGATCTCCGTGGTACATCGCTCTCAATGTCTCAAGAGAGATATCTCCGTCGTCACTGAGCGGTTTTATTTTCAATAGGTAATATCTGACAGCATCTGATCCGTACACCGAAGTAAGTTCGGTTGGTCGAATGATATTGCCGAGAGATTTGCTTATCTTTTGGCCAGCTAAAGTGAAGAATCCGTGTCCATACACTGTCTTGGGTAACTCATATCCCGCTGATTCCAACATAGCTGGCCAGAGAAGTGCATGGAATCGTACATTATCGAGTCCCAAAAGATGGAGATCCGCCGGCCAGTATCCAGTCGGTGCTCCGGTAAGATAGTTGATGAGCGCATCAAACCAGACATAGACAACGTGGCCTGGACTGTCTGGAACAGGAATCCCCCAAGAGACGCTTGTGCGTGAGATGGGAATATCAGACAAACCTTTCTCGAGGAAGGAAAGCATTTCGTTACGTCTTTTTTCAGGAAGGACGAATAAAGAGTGAGACTGGATATGCTTTGTCAGGAATGAGCGATATTTCGACCACCGGAAAAAGTAGTTTTTTTCGGTAAGTTGAATAGGCTTTTTCTTATGGTAAGGACAGAGTCCATCCACAAGGTCAGATTCTGTAACATATGATTCGCATCCAACACAGTAATATCCGGTAAAATCCCCGAGATAGATATCTCCTTTTTCTTTTGATTTTTTCCAAAACGTCTGAACAGATTCAGTATGATCTTTGTCAGTTGTCCGGATAAAGCGATCGTAAGAGATCTGTAACGCCGTCAGCTGCTCTTTGTCTTTTACACTTACTTTGTCGACAAGTTCCTTTGGAGTGAGATGTTGTTCTTTTGCAGTTTGCTCCGCTTTGCTTCCATATTCGTCGGTACCCGTGAGGAAAAAGACACGATCACCAATGAGCCGATGGTACCTTGCGTAGACGTCAGCCACAACCTTTTGATACGCATGCCCCACGTGGATGACATCGTTACAATAATCGATTGCGGTGGTGATATAGTATTTCGCACGCATAACGCTGATATTGTAGCACACCTATCGGACGTGGGTAAGGCTATTTCTTCCTTTTTTCCGAACGGAAATAGAAGAGCTCAAGAAAGAAGAGCCCTCCGATAAATAGAAGAAGATGAAACGGAGTCGTCATACGCCATACGTAAAGGAGTAAAGTACCAACACCTAGGAGTGAAAGGAGGAAAGATCTTCGAATGATACGAGGTATCGCAACCTTCGGATTCTCGAGTTTTCGATGTGAGATGAACGTAAATGCGAAGCCAAAACTACTACACAAGAAGACAAAAAGAAGAAGAAAAAAAAGAACAATAATTGAAGAATTTTTTGGCGGAACAGCAAAAAAAATCCAAGTAAGAGAAAATCCACTTAAAAGAGAGAGAAGTGAAAAAAGGGTGACGAGTCGTTTCATGCTTTATGAACCAATGAGCTGTGTGATCGATCCTGTTTGTTTTTTTATAACTTCTATTCGCGTTGGGAATGCTTCTTTCAGCGACTCAATGTGGGTTACAATGAGAATTTTTTCGAACTCCTCTTGAATAGAATTTATCGCCTCAATGAGACGTTCTTGTCCGAGTTGATCTTGTGTCCCGAATCCCTCATCGATAACAAGGAACTGAAGTTTTGTTCCGGCTCGTCGGGTCAGAAGTTTTGCGAGGGCAAGGCGAAGGGAAAAATTGACGCGGAATGCTTCTCCTCCGCTATATAATTCATACGATCTGGCACCTAGCTCGTCAGATATAACGATTTCGAGAGTTTCAACAAGATCTTTTTTCGTCTTTGTCTCTTTCTGTGTCTCGAGCGCAATACTCATTCGGCCATCGGTCATTTTTTCAAGAAGGACGTTCGCTTCTTCTTCGATCTCTGGAACGGCAGTTTCAATGATCATAGCCTGAATACCTCGTTTCCCGAAGGCAAGAGAGAGCTCTTCAAGGAGCTGCTTTTTTTCCAGGAGATCGTGTTTTTCCCGTATTTTCTTTTCTTTATCTTTTGAAAGCTGTTCTGTGTGCGCGACGAGCTGTTGAGCAGCGCCTAAAAGTGATCGTTCCTCCCTCTCTAGTGTACGAAGGTCAGTAAGTTTCGAAAGAACAGATTCTTCTTCTTCCTTTAAACGGGAAAGACGTGAGAGGATCTGTGGGGCTTCTTGTAAGAAAACTTTTTCTTTCGCTTCTTCCTGTTTCAGTTTTGCGAACCGTTCTTGTTCGTCTTTTATAATGGGTTCTTCAGCCTCGATTCGTGTTACAGCTGTGTCTACCTCTTGCTTCTCTTTTTCATACTCGCTCGTTTTCTGTTTCTCTTTTAGAAGTGCTTCATGAGCGTTTTTATCGTACCCGATTTCTCGAAGCTGACCTATCAAACGGGCAAGCGTTTTTAGTTCTGGACGAATGGAGTTTTCCTTATAGCTTTCCCGAAGTTCAGCAAGCTTATCTTCAAGCTTCTTTTTTACTTTTGTTTTATGTGTTGCCTTTGTAAGCTCTGATCCACACAAAGGACAGGTAGGATTGTCTTTTGAAAGAGAGAGAAGATCTTGCTTTATTTTCTCTCCTTCCTTTTGGATTTGAGCGTTTTCCGTTTTGATACTCGCGACGACTCTTTCAAGATCAACAATTTTTGTGTTGAGTTCAATAATTTGTGACTGTTTTTTTGAAAAATCCTCAAGCTGCTTTTGGATTCCCTTCAGGTTTTCCCAGTTCCTATCGATTTCTTTCTTGCGAGAGACCAAAGATTTCCAGAGTGTCAATTGAGAGCTTCTTTTTTCTATATTTTGTTTTAAACGATCACACTCCCCGTTAATTTTTTCGATAAGGGACTTTTTTTGTTCAAAAAATGAGCTTTTTACTTTCAGGTCTTGTATTTCTTTTCCAAGAGAGGATTTTTGTTGTTCAATCGTTTCGATCTGTTTTTCAATTTCTTGTACGGTCTTTTTTTTGGTCTTGAGTTGTTCTCGTCTCAAGTCTGCCTCGGTGAGCTCGACTTCAATTTCTGTGAGTTGGAGTTCGATATTTTGAAGAAGAAGGGTGGTTTCCTTTGTTTTGTCTTTCGCTTTTTCTTCAAGCTCGTCGTAGAAACCAAGTCCAAGAATATCAGAAAGAATTTTCTTACGCTCTGTAGGACCCTTCAGGGTAAACTCATCAGCTCTGCCCTGTTTGAGATACGCAGAATTCACGAATGTTTCATAAGACATTTTAAGCAGGGAATCAATTTTTATTTGTGTATCCCTCAATGTTCCTTCAGTAAGGTTCGCGTTGGAAGGAGAAAGGAGAAACAATTCAAGTATGGTAAGATTCTTTCGAAGATCTCTTCCTCGTTGAATTCTGTAGAGATGTCCAGACAGTTCAAATTCAAAAATTACGTGCATTTCGGATTCTCCAAGACGAACCAATTCGTCTGAAGATCTTCCTCGTGCCTGTCCCCAGACTGCGTACGTCATCGCGTCGAGGAGAGAAGACTTTCCTGCACCATTCTCTCCTGTCAGACACGCCAAGCGGAAAGAAGAGAAATCGAGTGGCTCCATGGTCGTTCCAAAAGAAGTAAAATTATACAGTTGAAGTTTCGTCGGTATCATTGTTCTTCCATGAGTCTTGTTGCAAATTTTACCAGTTGTGTGATTTTACTTTCATCGTAGCTTTTTGCTTTCAAGTATGCCTTGAGCATCTCCAGCGGGGAAAGTTCTTTCACGGCCAAGTCTTTTAAACGCATCCTGTCGGGACGGATAATTTCTTTCGTAATGCCAGCAATAAGAAACGCTTGATCGAGAGATGTACGGATTTTTTCTACTTCGATATCTCCAGCCTGTTCGGGGGAGACGCTGACCCTGACCTTCACAATTGCCTGTTCCACGTTTCTTTTGCGGATCTCCTTCATAATTGTATCCATGGGATTCAGGTCATTTGGGGAGATCTCGAGCGAAATTGAGACGAAGGGTCTTGGCTTCGTTGAGATCGGTCTATGGGTTGCAACGCGATCCTTACCTATTTCAACGACTTCAAAGCTTTTATCCTCTTTTTCTTCTCCAAAGTCGACTCGCTCGATAGATCCCGAATAGAGAACGGGGGGATTTTTTGAAAGAATTTGGCGTTTATGGATGTGTCCCAACGCGACGTACGAAATTTTGGGGTGTTGAAGAAGCTGTAATGGAATAACCATGTCTTTTCCAAGCGTAAATGCACGTTCAGACCCAAACATTGCTCCTTCGACAGAGGCATGTACGCACGTTACAGCGGGAAGCTTGGGTGAAACTGTATCGTAGAGTGTTTGGAGGATCGATGGTATCTGTTCGAAATCGGTTCTCTGTAACCAAGGAAGCCCGACAATTTGTAGTCCTTGAACTGTAATCACCTCTGGTTTTCTGATAACGTGGACCTGTGGGATATTCATCGTGGTATAGATATCAAGTGTATTTGCTTTTGCTTCAGTATTTGGAGTGTCATGGTTTCCTATAAGAAGGACAACAGGGATTCCGTGCCTTGTCACAGTCATAATTCGTTTTGCAAACTCACGTTGTTGGGTCGGTGTTGGTGTGCGTGTCTTATACGCATCTCCGGAGAAGATGACAAGATCAATGGCATGCTTCGGATCTACAGTATAATCGATAAGTCGATCAAAGGCAGTAAGGAAGTCCTGGATTCTTGTATGGAGGCCTGATACAGGATCAAGGTATCCGTAATTTTCCATACCAATATGGATGTCTGCAGTGTGGATGAATCGCATACGGCGTCATTATAGCGTCTAAAGATAGGTCACGCAATAAATTTTCAGTGTGGGTAAGAGCGAAGTCTTGTGACAAAACGAGTGATGAGAGAAAGGAAGGGAAGATGTATCTTTGTAAGGGATGGCGGATAGGTACGTATACTTCCTCCAAAGCCTTTTTTAAAAAAAGTGAGCCCTTCCCAACGGGAACCGAAGACATGTTTCGTATCTATCCCTTCGAAGTCAAAATAGGAGAAACCACTTTTTTTTGCGAGTTTCAAAATAGACCAGATTAAAAAATACGTTGCGTAGAGCTTTCTCCCTTCTGTATTTGTGGTGAGATAAAGAAGATGTAACGTACCTTGATGAGGAACGAGGTACGCTGCGCTTACGAGTTTCTTCCGAAAAAAACATCCGTAGACATATCTGTTTGAAGGAAAAATATCCCACCAAGTGGAGACGTCGCTCTCAATCTGTTTCAAAACTGAATGTTTTTTTGCAGTTTCCTTCCAAAACGAAAGAAATTCCTCTTTCGTCGTGATTCGGCCAAGTGTCAAGTTGTATCGTTCAGAATGACGGATTCCCCAACGGACATTCTTTCTCATCGCAGAGAGAAGAGAATCTAGGGATGTCTTGAGGTTAACCCGAACAGTTTCTGGAGGAGTCAGTCTCCATGGGTCGACAAAGTATCCAAGCTGTTTCGCCTCTTTCAAAAAAGGTTCGATCAACGAAGGAACGTCTGTATGTAATTCGATCTTTATAAGAAGAGGATGAAGAGTTTCAACATAACGGTTCAGTTCGGAAAAAGAAAAGGGAAGCGTTGGTCGAAGAATTTTTACGACCCGAAAGGGAGTAAGAGGAATTCTTTTTGAGTAAACCCGAACGTGATCTTTGAGATCACACCTCCAGGAGGTTGCTGAAAGAAAATCTGCCCAGATCGCCGATTGTCTGATGTCGCTCATGGGAACAAACGTCGGATTTGTGCCGAAAGATGCAGCTTCGCCCAACGGAGTTTATCAGCGAGAAGTGAGAGTCGATATAATCTCGGTTGAAGGATGAAGTCATACGCTCCCACAAATGTGATGATTTCACCGCCGTATCCCTGTTTAAAACGGTGAAATCCATACCAAGGATCACGCGGGTCTGCATCTTGACCGAGTGATCCCCACATATCAAAGACTGTACAGTTTTTCTTTTTCCCAAAACGGATTGCTTCCCACATCAGTAGATTTGAAACCATGAGCTCACGATAAAGGCTTGAAGAGGCTCCATATGGGTAGTAAAGAGTATTCTTGAATGTGAAGAGAATCCAAGCTCCAAGCGTCTTGTCTTCATATCTGGCCATAAGAAGATGTGCGATTCCTTTAGGATGAAGTACTTCCCATAACGTTCGGTAGTACTCATCTGGGTGGACGTAAAACCCATTTCGTTTTGCTGTTTCCCCTTGTAGTGAGAGAAAATCTGCAAAATCACGACCTTTATCACTGAAATAAATTTGCACACCCTTTCTTTCAGCAAGGCCGATATTGTATCTGGTCTTCTGATGCATCTGTGATAATAACTCGTCTTCGTTCTTTGTGAGATCAAGAAAAAAAGTATGAGGTGCAAAAATATCTTTTCGGCTTTTTACAAATCGTGGATCTTCTCTTGTCAACTGATCAAGCGCAACGGCTTCCTTAGAATCTTTTTGAATAAAGGGCTCGATTTTAATAAATATAGTATCATGTTCTTTTGCAATTTTTTCCATACTCTGTAGCATGGCAAACGTCGGAAGTGGGCTTTTCGGAAAGTAACCGATGGTAAACGATGTCTGCGGTACCGGATGAAGAGTGAATTGGAATCCCTGGCTTAATGTTCCTTTTTCATCAAAGGATCCCAGCCGAAAAAGATCTACTCCTGTTCGTTCACGGAATCTTCCCCACTCATAGGATTGTATGATGTGGGCAATCGTCTGATTGTATTCGTTCTTTTCTTCTTCAATGATTTCGCGGATGATCATTCTTGTTCGGCCAATACATACACATCTGTAAAGCGAGCGCTCCACCAACCGGTTTCTAAAGAATCAAATCCAAGATCTATTTTCTTGCCTTTGATTGACCCTCCCTTGTCTCCTGCAAGGGCCACGCCGTATCCTGGTATATACACTTTTCTTCCCAAAGGAATGACGCTTGGGTCAACTGCGACGATTCCGTATCCCGCTGGGAATCCGAGAGCTGTGATGCCACTACATCCGCGACAGGTGGGGACATAAGAAGTTGCCCACATCCGCAGCTTTTGTGTATAGGCAATATGCCCATATTCCGTATCAAGATGTCGGACGACGATTTTTGTTCCCTGTTGTATTATTTTTGTTTGCTGGGGCTCAAGACTCTGATCGATCACTCGCTCCGAGAACAACTGGTCTTTATAGTAGGTCAGAAGGATGGTCTGGGTAAGACGACCTTCTTTTCCTTCCTGGACAACAGTTTCTTCGCCTAATTCTAGAGCCGGATCTTTGACATGTTCTGTTGTATAGGGGATTGAAGTAACTTTTGTAGTTACCTTTTCTGAGAAATACGTCTGTGTCGTCAGAATAATGGGCGATGGAAGAAACGGTTGAATGGTGTCTGTTGTGGGGGCGGGGCTGTTGGTGGCGAGCGAAGGTGAGGTGAAAAAAAGTGTCCCGATAATAAGGAGCACTGCGAAAATTCTGAAGTAATTCGTGGCTAAAAGTTTTGCCAACATGGTGGTTGTATCGTATCAAAACTTTCCCGCGAATGCAAAGCTTACGTCTCTATCGCTGCAATGAACTCTTTGGGAATATCTTCGACGAAACGAGAAAGCATACTCGTCATTCGGGATCCGAAATAAAGGCGGTTTCTCGCGTAGGTGAGGTAGAGATCTTCTTTGGAGCGTGTCAGACCAACGTAGCACAATCGTCTTTCTTCTTCTAATTCGTTTGGATCGAGAAGAGATCTCGCATGTGGGAACAACCCTTCTTCCATGCCGATCATAAAGACGATAGGGAATTCGAGTCCTTTCGCTGCGTGGAAGGTCATGAGTTGTATCGCCTCCTTTTTTTCACCATTTGACGGATGTTCGGGAAGGTACTCTTGTTCGACAAGGGAGACGTTTTCGAGGAATGAAACAAGCGAGGTGAATTGTGAAGCTACGGAACGAAGCTCTTTCACATTCTCGATCCGGGTTTCACCCTCCTCTGTCCCGTCTTCAAGAAGAGACAGATACTCTGTCGAAGAAAGAATCCTATCAAGTGCTTCCAGGGCGGTACTTGTATCAACATTGATGTTTTTTTGAAGCTCAAGGAACTGGTTGAAGCGTGATTTTCCGATTTTGAGGACACGCTCTTCTGAAAGATGATCTGAAGGATTGAGGAGAAGACGAAGATACGAAAGGACGTCTTTAATCTCTTTTCTTTCATAAAATTTCGTTCCGCCTACCAGGATATAGGGTAGGCCCGTTTTCAAAAGTGATTCTTCTATGGTTCGACTTTGCGCGTTTGTCCGGTACAAAACGGCATACGAACTGAGTGGGAGTTGGGTCGAGAGAACTGTTTGAGTAATGAAGTTTGCTTCATCAACTTCATTTTGTCCCTGGAAAAGGCGAATGGGATTTCCTTGAGCGTTTTGTGTCCAGAGCCGTTTCTCTTTTCTGTTTCTGTTTTGACGGATAACCATATAAGCAGCGTCTAGGATTGTCTTGGTTGACCTGTAGTTTTGCTCAAGCTTCAGGGTTTTACAGTTCGGATAGTCTTTTTCAAATTCGAGGATGTTTTTGATATCCGCTCCCCGGAACGCATAGATTGATTGATCGTCATCTCCGCAGACAGCAATATTCTTCCAACGTGATGCCAAGAGTTTTGTCAGAACATACTGAGCATGATTGGTATCCTGATATTCGTCGACCAAGATATAACGAAACAGAGTTGCATAGGTGTTGAGTACTTCTTTGTGTTTTTGAAAAAGAAACACAGTTTGGGAAAGGAGATCATCGAAATCCAAAGCCCTATTTTTTTGTAAAATTTTGGTGTATTGAAGATATATCCGCGCGACTGTTTCCTGGAAGACTCCATGTGCATATTGTGGGTACTCTTTCTCAGAAATCAATTCGTTTTTTGCTGAAGATATCGAAACGAGGGCCGATCTCGGTGAAACTTGTTTCTTTGATATGCCCAGATCATCTATCGCTTTCTTGACGGCTTCAATCTGATCAGTTTGATCGTAAATGACAAAGTGAGGATCAATTCCAATAGAGTGGCCGTATTTTCGAAGAATTTTTGCACAAAGGGAATGGAACGTGCCCGTAAAAGGGGGAGCTTTCCCTACCAATTTGATAATTCTTTCTTTCATTTCACTCGCGGCTTTATTTGTGAAGGTTATACACAAAATATGTTCTGGCGAGACCAATTTTTCTTGTATGAGATACGCCACCCGATGGGTCATACAAGCGGTTTTTCCGCTTCCAGCACCAGCCAGAATAAGAAGTGGTCCTTCAGTGGAATGAACAGCTTCTTCCTGAATAAGATTAAGACGAGAGAGAATATCTTTTGCCATGTCGTTATGTGATTTCTGGGAGTGCGTATTTTCTTAGAACATGATAAGGAAATCAAAAAATCACCCTCTTGTCAAGGAAGGTTGGAATTTACTACAATGAGCCAGACCGTTTTGTAAACATACATATGAACACCCCGTTTCTCGTTGCGAATTGGAAATGTAATAAAACAATAGATGAATCCTTAGATTGGATTCAGACATTCGAAAGAGAGGTCCCTCGCAAGACTGGAGAGGTTGTTGTGTGTCCGCCCTTTCCGTCTCTTTCGATTTTGCGGAGAGAAATTCTCGCCAACAACTGGAATCTCTCGCTCGGTGCCCAGAATATATCTTCTTTTGAGGGAGGTGCATATACCGGAGAAGTCTCCGGTGTCATGCTAAAGGATCTGGTTGAATATGTTATTATTGGTCATTCTGAAAGAAGAAGATGGTTTAGAGAGTCGGATAGTCAGATAACGGATAAAATTCGTATAGCGCTCAAAAACGACATTATTCCGCTCGTATGCGTTTCGAATAATGCAGAAATTGGTTTATGGCGATCGATTCCGGAAAGTAGTGGACGCACACTTCTTGTCGGGTTTGAGCCTCTTGAGGCAATAGGAACTGGTGCTTCAGAGAGTCCTGAATATGTCAATGATGTTGCGAAGGCAATAAAGACTCTTCTTTCTTCCTGGAAGGATGTCTATGTACTGTATGGTGGAAGCGTGCACGGTGAAAATGTTAAATCCTATATTCGTCAAAAGAATATTGACGGGGTCCTTGTCGGCTCTGCAAGTCTCCATCCCACGAGTTTCAAGGAGATTGTAGAAAATGCTTCAAAGTGATTCTCTTTTCATTCGCACAAGAACAAAACGACGTCTTTCTCGTTATTATCCCTATAAGAAATATGTCGTTATTGTCGTTTGTCTGGCTCTTGTATTGGTCTTTCTGGTAGGCCTTCTTCCTCGTATTCTTTCATCAACAAAACGAATTTTAGAAGGGCCAAAATTAGTTTTTTCTTTTATTACAAATGTTGGGCCCCAATTAGAACAGGAACGGGGACGGACAAATATCCTTCTCCTCGGAAAGGGAGGGGGAACCCATCCTGGAGCAAATCTTACTGACAGTAATATCTTTATGAGTGTTGACAACTCGACAGGAGATACGGTGATGATCTCGCTTCCCAGAGACATTTGGGTAGAAGAGCTAGAACAACCTGAAGATAACAAGTTAAACCGCATGTATGAAATTGGAGAAGAAAAGAAAAAAGGAGGAGGACTTCTTCTCAGTAAGGCGATCGTATCCCATCTGATCGGACAGCCAGTCCACTATGCAGTCCTCATAGACTTTGAGGGATTTAAAAAGGCAATTGATATTCTCGGGGGCATAGACATTGAAGTAGAAAGAAGTTTTATTGATTCTTTTTATCCAATCCCCGGGAAAGAAGAAGCTCCATACGAAGAACGTTTTGAAGTCATACGGTTTGAGAAGGGGTTACAACATATGGACGGGACAACAGCCTTGAAGTTTATTCGTTCAAGGCA
>DATEUZ010000102.1:0-6304 GCA_035282885.1 Patescibacteria group bacterium
TTACCTTTGTCGGGGTATCCGGGAAAATACCACTTCTTTTTTCTCTGACAGCTCCTCAGTTCTTGATGATTGGCGTAACTGTTCTTTTTGTTACTGGGTATGTGCTGACCTGGTACAAAGCATTATCATATGCTCCTGCAACACTGGTTACGACGGTTTTGGTGTTTGGATCAGTTGTGACAAACGTGTTGACAGTTATTTCTCAAGGAATTCATATGTCGTTACCTGTGTTTTCTCAGACTGTCTTTACTCTTGCCGGAATATGGTTTTTCTTCCATTCCTTTCCTCGACTGAACAAAAAAAGAGAAAAGCTGACCTATCAGTGAGGGATGGTGTATGAACGGACTTCTTTTATGTGCCCGGTACGCGCTTGCCCCGAATCTTCTAAAATACTGTGGTCCCATGCACCAGGACACGCTTTCAGGGTATGTATCTGAACAAGTGGCCGACAAGGGGTTACAAGAATATTTATCTCAATTTGAGACCCTTTTTCCATATCTTCGTTTTATCGCCACAGAAAATGGAATTTCTGACCCGTTTGATCCACGGGTTGTCGAATCCTATTGGATTGGAAACGACCTTCTCACCCATATTTCGATGAAACAGTTTTGGGGACACTTGATAGACGGACAATCGCTAAAGAAAAAGATTCCTCAAACAATGGTAAAGTGGGTTGTTGGAAAAGTGCCGAAAGGAGCGCTTCCTCACCACTCGTTTCATGTTTTGAATGTGTTCCTTCGGACAGGACATCATGCTGTCGCACATACACTTCTTACCATGGACAGTTGCCGTATCGGATGGGGCAAAGTGCAATCAAATAAGAATCATATGTTGACCGTTGAAACACAACAACTTTCTTACAAAGACGGCCAGTTGTTTTTTCAGGATCGTGTGACGAAGAAGCTGACGGTACCTCTTTCTTTCAGAAATTCGTTTCAACCCGGAGAGTATGTCACCTATCACTGGAACTCGGTGTGCGATAGAGTCGATGAGACACAAGTTCGCAACCTGAAGAAATACACGTTATGGCATCTCTACTTAGCGAATCAGACCATATGAAGGACATGACAATAACTGTTTTTGGAAACCCCGATGTTCCGCAAGACGCGATGGCGGTTCGTCTGTTGTCTCGGTTGAGAGTAACGTTTCCTCAGTATCCTGTATCTCACCTTGATCCAAATGAGAATATTCTCCCTCCTGAAAAGGGGGCGTGGTGGATTATCGACGTGGCTGAAGGAATAAAGAAGGTGACGGTTTTTCGGGATCTTCATTCCCTAGAGTCGAAACGGTACCTTTCGGTTCATGATATGGACCTTTCTTTCACTCTGCATCTTCTTTCCAAACTCCATAAACTTCCCAAAAAGTTTGGGATTATCGCTATTCCTGCACATCTTATCGAAGAAGAGGCATTTGAGGAAGTTCAGCGGATTATTTCCACTTCACTGTAAGAAAGTGTGTTGCACAACTCATGCATGGGTCGTACGCGCGGACCACTTTTTCCATTTCAAGCTCAAGTTTTTTCCTTTCAAGATCTATGTGGTGTTCGACACAGTCCTTCAGATTTTGCTCAATTGAAATCTGGTTTTGTCCTGTTGGGACAATAACTTCAGATGCAGTGACTTTTGCCTTTTGAACGGTGACCTGATGGTATAACGTTCCACGAGGGGCCTCTACAACACCGATACCAATTCCGTCAAGGATATCAGGTTTCATTGGAGTTTCAAGATGAAACGAGTGAGAACTGATAATGTCGTAAGCCTCATCGACACTATGGAGAATCTCTATTGCTTGCGCAAGATTATTATCGAAAATGTTTGATGAAGGAAACCTATTTAGGAGGTGCTTGACGCTTTCTCTTGTTTTCGGATGAAGAGATCCGGCATGAAGATTCATTCTCGCAAGTGAACCGACCATAGGCCTCTTTCCAGTAAAGGAGAATCCTGACGCTTGGGAATACGGTATAACCACGCGTTCGAGGTGTTTTCTGAACTCTGCTGGAGGAATAAAAGCTCCGTCACTTGTTGCAAGGTTTCCTTCGAGGAATGAGTAGTGATCTTTCGCATAGAGAGCGAAGAAGATGGAGTTGTTGTCTTCCTGGCGGAATGTACATGCAGCAAAGACTTCGATAAGTCGTAGAACTGCTTCCCGTATGTTGACAAGCTTCGGCAGAAGCGATTGAGCTTCCTGCGTTGAGGGAATTTGGACAAAACCACCGATTGTGGGGTAAATAGCATGTACTGACCGACCTCCAAAGACATTCGAAAGGTCGTTCCCCACGCCTTTTACATCAAAGGTATCGTGCAGAAGTTGATGTTGCTTTTCATCGTGTTCATCGAAATCAAGAAGCGAATCTTTCTCGAAAAGATCTGGTAAAGAAAAGACATACAGGTGGAGAGCGTGGTCACGAATCATGAGTCCATCTACTACTAATCTTCGAAGGAGTTTTGTCTGTTCGGAAGGAACGACATTCAGTGCTTGTTCAATCGACTGGATACTGCAAAGAAGATGCGCGTTGGAGCAGGTCCCACAGATTCGTGCAAGGTGTTGAGGAACTGCGGCAATAGGTTTTCCCCGGACTGCTTGTGTGTAAAATCGTCGATAGCCCGTTACCTGAAATTTGAGCTCTGTTACCTTCCCTTCTCGCACGGTTACGTCAACGGCTGCGTTTCCTTCAATTTTGGATATGTCCTCAAGTGACAAGTCAAAGGATATTTTATGCATCTTTCTGTTCCGATTCTCTTTGTATGTTGAATTCCATGAGAAGTTTTTCTAAGGTGCGTAAAAAGGCTGAAAGGTCCATCGGGCAACCGGGAACCCGCTCGTCGACCTGAACGATGTCTTCGAGCTTTGAAACTTTCTCTGCAAACTGAAACTTGACCAGGATATCTTCTATTTCTTTTCTTTGTTCTTCGTTGAACAGGTTTCGTTGACTTGAAGGCATTCCGTTCACTGCGCAGGCACCGATGGCAACGAGTTTTCTTGCCTTTTGGCGAATCTCAAGGAGTTGTTTTTTTTCTTTGTCCGAGGTAATGGCTCCCTCTATAAAGGCAACATCCATTTCATCAATCACGTTTTGTTTTTTAAGGAATTTGGCGTATCGAAAATCAAGCAATTCTTTCCATTCGAAGAAGTGTTGATTCATAAGCTCAATAAACATCATCGTGGAGTCTTCGCAGCACGTAAAAGAAAACCAGCCAATACGTAGTTTCTTGGGTTTCACTCTCTTCCTCCGTTTTTAGAGTACCAGATACCTGAATATCAGTCAAAGCTTCGGTTGACTCTCCAGCCAATCTCTCCTACAATCGAATAGTAGGGGGAAGTTAACCTTATGATGCAAAGAAATTTTTTTTCTTCCCGTACGCGTTTTTTTGAGCTGTTGTTTACGTGCTGGATCGTCGTGCTTTTTCTCGTTGGATTCGGAATTCTCTATTACTTCTTTAGTACAGATAGCTCCCCTGTGGCTTCGTCGGTTTCTGAAAAGGCAGTCCTTAAGATTGGGACAAGTCTTTCAGGTCTTCCCTGGAGTGACTACGACCCCTCATCTGGTTTCCCTACAGGCGGAGAAGTAGAGATAGCAAAAATTATTGCACAGAAACTTGGATACCAGGCTGAATTCGTTGATGTCCACCCTGAAACACTCGTCCAGGGGCTGGCGCATCACCGGTTCGACATAGCATTATCAGCACTTGTTATTCAGGGTTCTGCCCCTGACGGGGTAAGTATGTCGGCTCCATATTTAGAAACCAGGCTGGTTCTCGTGACGAGGGAAACAGATGGACCTATTGATACGAACGCTCTTCCGGGGAAAACAGTTGGTGTCAAAATGTTTAGTAGCGGTGAAACATTTGTCTCAACCTTACAGGACGTACACGTGAGGAGATACCAGCATCAAAACGCTTTATACCAGGATTTGCGTGATGGAATACTTGATGTCATCGTTGAAGACCAGTACGGAGCATCATGGCAGGGAAAGCACCAAAGCGATATTACCGTTTTTCCTCTCGATTTGACAGAAGAATATGTCATCCTTTTAAGAGAGCAAGATAAGGAACTGCTTTCTTTGATTAATAATACACTCCGCGAGATAAAACGAAGTCCACGTTTTGAGCAGATTCGTGCGAAGTGGTACTAGGGAATAGATATGTTAGCATTTAACCTGAAAGGAAAGTTAACGACTGCCTTTGTTGCAGTTGTCCTTATATCTCTCATTCTCTCCGTTGTGTCGTCTCTTGTGATGTACCGTATCCGTATTGAACAGGAAGTCTCTTCCCAGCTGCACGACGCACAACTTTATATGTCAGAGTCTCTCATGGATCTTGAAAAGAGAAGCTTTCTTCAATCAAATCTGCTCCGGCAGGATATATCCTTGAAAGATGCCTTACAAAAACAAAAGAACCGCCAGGACATTATTCAGGTTCTCGCTTCTCTGAAAAGATCGAGCGACCTTGATGTGCTTGAGCTTCTTGCTCTTGACAATCGCGTTATAGCTCGGGTTGACAAAGTGAGTTCAAGCGGTCAAATGCGTGACAAATACCCAGCAATCCTTGAGCGAGTAAAGAAAGGAGAGATACGTGATGGTGTATTCTTCTGGGGAGAAGAGATCCTTATTGCGACTCTTGCGCCTATTCGATCTTCGACTGACGAAGTACTTGGAGTGCTTGTCTCTGGGTATACACTCCATGAGGCCCGCATTTCCTCTCTTAAAATGACGACATTCGAAGTTTTCTTTTTAAATGAAAAGACCTTTCTGAGTTCTCAAGATCTTCCTGAAGCGGAGAAGAGAATCGTACAGAATTTTTTTGAAAACATGCCTCTCGGGTCCAGGAAGGTACGTGAGTTTACTCTATCAGGAGCGCCTTATCGCTTGGAGCCAAATGAACTTACCGATATCGACGGTGTGTATTTAGGAACCATGATAACCGCTGTACCTCTTCTCTCGGCGCAACTTGCCGATACGCGTCTTCGACTTGCACTTCTTTTTGTCAACGTTTTTACTCTAATCGTCGCGTATTTTATCGCGAGCAATTCGGCGTATCATATTGCGGAACCAATAGTCGCTATGACACAGGCTGCGAAACGTATAGCGAACGGCAATTACCACCAAAAGCTCCGAGTCTCAACAGGAGATGAGGTAGAGTCCTTAGCAAGATCGTTAAACGAGATGTCAGAAAAGCTTTCGACAACTGTTTCAGATCTTACCTCCGTGACGCAGCAACAAAGGGCCGTCTTTGAAAATATTGCGGATGGAGTTTTTTCCCTTGATAAAGACGGCATTGTGACGGTATTTAATAAAGCGAGCGAAGACATGACAGGTCTTACGAAAGACCATGTTGAAGGAAAACATATTAATAATTTCATTCAACTGGAGATACAGAGGAAGAAATACTCTTTTGACACCCTCATGAGTGAAGAGGCGGAAAAGGCGTTTCGTGATGCTGCGATAAAACGATTAGTTATCGAAGATTCTAGAAAGATTTCAGTCGTGATGTCTCTTACTCCTCTTGTGCAAAACGGACAAAAAGGAGGATATGTCGTCACGATGAGGGATGTCACTAAAGAACAACAACTTGAGGAGATGAAGCTTGATTTTGTCTCTATGGCCGCACACGAGCTTAGGACACCGATTACCTCTATTCGGGGGTATTCGTCGGTTCTGGCAGAAGAACTCAAAGACAGATTGTCTCCGGATCAGAAAATGTATATTGATAGGATTGGTATCGCAGGAGATCAGCTTCTTTCCCTTGTTGAAAACCTTCTCAACATTTCCCGTATTGAGACTGGTGCGCTTCGGCTTCAAACACAACCGGTTGATATGACCGAACTCGCAAAAAAGGTAGTAAGGGACCATGTCGCATACGCAACAGAAAAAGGGATTACCATTCAATTCCTTCAGCCGGAAAAACCTATACGCCAAGTTGAGGCAGACATTTTCCGAATTACAGAGACTCTGAACAACCTTATTGGAAACGCCATTAACTATACACAGAAAGGTGGTGTCACTGTACGTCTTGAACAAAAAGGGAAGATTGTGGTAACCCACATACAAGATACCGGCGTCGGGATACCTGAAAGTGCACTGCCGAAACTTTTCACTAAATTCTTCAGGGTCTCAGGTGTCCTAGAGCAGGGATCAAAAGGTACAGGATTAGGTCTCTATATCAGCAAAGCAATTATTGATATGCATAAAGGTGAAATTTGGGTAACGTCAAAACTCGGGAAAGGATCGACCTTTTCATTTTCTCTACCCGCTGCTAGAATAACTAAAGGACATGAATAAAACGATACTTATTATCGAAGACGATTT
>DATEUZ010000103.1:0-2279 GCA_035282885.1 Patescibacteria group bacterium
AGCCGTATTTCTTCTCTCCTCCACCTTCTACCGACGTTCCTTTCATAAAAACCGGCACAACATAATCAAGTTCGTTCACTCTTTTGAGGGAGTTCATATCTCTTTCGTCAAAACTCACACCCCCGACAGTTCCCGCTCCTCCAAAACTCCCACCACCTTCGCCGGTAAATCCGCTGCCCGGAAGAATAAGAATGAGGTTTGCACCCATGCTTTCAAATTGTCCTTGAATATAATTTTTAAGACCAAGACCGAGCGCAATAAGGAGTACCACGGACAGAACTCCGATCATGATTCCTAATGCAGTCAAGGCAGTTCTAATCTTGTTCCTTCGAAAGTCCTCTAAGGCTGCCTTCATAAGATGAATATATCCATTTTGTGACTTCATAGGTATTTTTCCACAATCTGTCCGTCACGGATGTAAATTCGCCGTCTCGTCCGATCTGCGACATTCTTTTCGTGCGTCACAAGGACAACCGTGACGTTAAACTCTCGATTGAGACTCTCAAGAAGATTTAATATTTCGTCACCAGTTTTTGAGTCCAAGTTCCCCGTCGGTTCATCGGCTAAAATAATCTTCGGATTCATTATAAGTGCACGCGCAATCGCAACCCGCTGCTGTTGCCCACCGGAAATCTTATTGGGGAAGAAGTCTTTCCGTTTAAAAATATCAAATCGTCTCAATAGTTCTTCTACTCTTTGCGTTGGATCAAACGGTAGTTTTCCTTTTGCGTACTTTGTCGGGAGAAGAATATTTTCCAACACAGAATACTTGTTAATAAGGTTAAACGATTGAAACACGAAACCGACATACTGGTTGCGCAATTTTGAAAGTTCTGAGTCTGACAACTTTGAGACGTCTTGCCCGTCGAGGAAAATTTTACCAGAGGAAGGGTGTTCAAGAAGCCCGATTAAATACATCAACGTCGATTTCCCAGAACCAGATGATCCCAAAATACTAATATATTCTTGTTGCTTAATTTCTAAGGAGATGTCAGAAACGGCATGGACTGCCTCTTCTCCAAGGTAGTAGGTCTTGGAGACGTGTTCTAATCTAATCATACACAATCTCTCCCTCAGAGAGATTCCCAATCACCTCAACCCTGTCTTCGCCTTCAATCCCTGTTTCAACATAGTGTTTGTTGTTTTCCGCTTCAAGTTTGACGTATGTACCCTCCCCGTCGGAATTGATAAAACGCGGAGGAAGATAGAGAACATTATCTTTCTGGGAAAGTAAAAATTTCGCGTCTCCTGTCATACCGACACGAAACTTATGCGCAACCGTGTCTACGTTCTGCAACTTCACCTTCACCAGATAGGAAGTCCCGGTTTCACCTGCTTTTGGTGTATATCCAAGATAACTCACCTCTCCCTCGAAACTTTCATCGGCAAAGGAGTCCATAACGATCGTTACCGCCTGTCCTAGGGTAAGATCCGTTACCTCTGTTTGGTCTGCAGAAACTTCAAAATACATCGTCTCGGGATTCATAACTTCAATCATCGGTTGACTATACAAAACGTTTATCCCAGAAAAAGGAATTACCACAGATGTTACCATACCATCAAAGGGAGCAACGAGAGTGGCTCCATTGAGATTTTTCTCAGCCTGCAAGACAGCTTCATATGCCTTATCCTTAACGACTTCTGCAGCTGTTCGTGTCTCCCGTTGAGTGAAGGTTTCGTCACTGTCATGACCATGAACATCATCCAGTACACGCGCAAGCTTGGCCTCTGCTGACCTGAGGTCCGCTTTTGCCATCTCCAAGGTAGAATTCAGATTCTTCGCGTCAAGTTGGGCAAGCCTTTGACCCTTCTTCACCCACTGACCTTCAGTTGCCCCTATCCATGTCACCTCACCAGAGGTTGAGAAGTGAAGCTCGGTATGTTTTTCCGCCTTCATTTCCCCAGAAAGGATAAGTTCCTCTTTTACTATTCCTCTTTCTACCACTGCTGTCTCGGGAGATTTTCTACCCAATGAAGATCTCCACCAAATGACTCCTCCAACGAGACCTACTATAAGAAGGAGAAAGATCCATTTTTTCTTCATGCCACTGTTCCCTTTCGCAACAAATCAGCATATTTTATCATACATCAACTTGATTCTGATTTCGAGAATCGGCTCGATCGCATACACATAGGCTCTTTTATCATTTGATTTGGATAAAACCTCTCTATTTCGTAAAAGATTTCGTGATAGCCATCCATCATCATTAGGTAAATGAGGTCTGGCGGATCGCTGGTTCATATAGCATGTAAGCCCTTCATGGGATATAATCCCATCA
>DATEUZ010000104.1:0-2558 GCA_035282885.1 Patescibacteria group bacterium
CTTTGAGCACCGCTTTTTTTATATCACATCACAAAACTTTTCTCAAATTTTCAATAAAAATCTACTCATAATTAGCTTCCGTGAGGGCTATTCCTCGAGGCTGGAGAGAAAAAGGTGGCGAAAAATGAGGCTACTTTGAAATACATTTCTTTTCTGTAGAAAAGAAAAGAAGCGCAACTTTTTATATAAAAATAGACAAAAAGTATCAGGAAAAGTCCGGAAGAAAGATACTAAAATTTGTTCCTCTTCTTGACAAGGGCTGAAGGAATGAGTAGTGTGTACATACAAAGAAAAACTCCGAAGTCTGTGAAACTCAGACGCTGTGCCGCAACCGTCAGAGTCGGGTCGAAGGTTTTTCTGATTTTCTTACGTTCCTTCGAGCAAAGGAAGAAGTACACGTATATGCCTTCTTGCTCGAGAAGGCTTTTTTTATGAAACAAGGAGGTTTCATGAACCAGGAATCACCATTCTCATTTTTCCAGCGAATTGTGAAAAAATACTTTCTTTTTGTTCTCGTGTTTCTTTTTGCGGGAGTTTTTCTCCTCTCTTCTTATCAACAAATAAGACAGGGTGTTGAGAACTTTTTGGGTAAGGCGCTAATTGAGGAAGAGTCAGTTGCCGGTACGATGACACAAAAAGAAGACGTAGCAAAAGAAATACATGTGACGTTACAGCTCGAGGAAGGGGATGGACAATCGCGTTCATTTGATATGATTATTCCCCAAAAGACGACGGTCTATGATCTCCTCAAGAAGGCAAGTGAGCTGCACGGATTTTCTCTTCAGGCAACAGATTACGGAACTGAGATGGGCATGTTTGTCGAAGAGATTGATGGGGTAAAAAACAGCAAAGAACAAAGTTCCTATTGGCTTTACTTCGTGAATGACGTATCGGCAGAGGTCGGTCCGTCGCAAAAAGAAGTGCAGGAAGGGGAAACGATTTCCTGGAGGTACAAAGCCCTCTAGAGACTGTGAAGTCTTTTATGCTCCTTCATGATACAGGTATCCATGATAACCTCTAAGCCATGGCGTTCGGCAAGGGATGCCGCTTCCTTATTCGTGACTTCTTCTTGCATCCAGATCGTATGAATGCCTCCCCGCTCAATTGCTTCCCGCACGTGAGGAAAAACATCTTCTGATTTCCGAAACAGATCGACGACATCAATGCGGATGTTTTTGGGGATGGAAGAAAGATTCGGGTAGGATTTCTGACCGAGAACTTCTCGTACCATGGGATTCACGGGAATGACGGTGAATCCTTGTGACAGGAGATAGGACGCGACAGCGTAGCTGGGTCTTTCAGAATGATCAGAGAGCCCGACAACAGCGATCACCTTTGTTTTGAGAAAGATTTCTTTTTTTTGTCTGTCAGTCATCGTCAAGACAAAACATCCCTTCTTTGAAAGAGGTAGGATGTTTTGAGATACTTTTCGTGCCTTATGTCTATTTTGTTAAGACGGCTGCCGCTGCTTTTGCGCACTCCAGGTCCTCGGTCACATTCTTCGATCCTCCGACTCCAACGGCACCGACAACTTTTCCGCCTTGCTGGACAGGAACGCCACCCGCAATGAGGAGGTATTTTCCTTTAAAGGCGGTATTGACACTGTAGTACGGTTTTCCCTCATACGCATACTCTGCAACCGCGCCGCTTGGCATCTGTAGGGTTGCTGACGTGTATGCTTTATGGAATGCAAATTCAGGGCTTACAACAAGAGCTCCGTCCATTTTACTGAAAGCAATGAGAACTCCGTACTCATCCACAACTGCGGTGGAAACCGGGACTCCGAAACCTTTTGCCTTTTCTTCTGCTACAGCAAGTGCTTTTTTTGCTTGTTCTAAGGTAATCATGTTCCTTCACCTCCTTTCCTACAACTTATTTTTGAGTGAGTGAAAGGCAGACGAATGAGATATGTTGTTCCTTTTTCGAGTTTTGAATCAACACGGATCGTTCCGTGATGTGCCTCAATAATGAGTTTTGTCATAAAAAGACCAAGTCCGACACCGGTTTGTTCATACTGGAGCACGCTTTCGAACGGCCGGGAGAAAAGCGTAAAGAGTTGTTTCTGAAATTCTTCAGACATACCTTTGCCCGTGTCCTGAATACTGACAAGGATTCCTCCTGATTCTTTTCCGACGGTCACAGTGATGCTTCCTTTATCGGTAAACTTTACGGCATTTTCAAAAAGCTGCATGAACGCTCGTGTGAGTTGCTTGAGATCTCCCTCGATGACCAAATGTTCCGGAACGGTTGGGAGGAAGACCTTGAGATGTTTGTCTTTTGCATGCTGAAGGTAAGAAGGAGCGGCAACGTTTTTCAAGATATCACGTACCGGAACGGAATCAAAACGGAACTGCGTATCACCTGTCTGTATCGAGGTAATATGGATGATGTGTTCGATAAGGTCAGACAGCCGTCTGGAGTTCAGTTGGAGGTTTTCTATTGAGGTACGCTGATACAACGTGAGGTTTGAGTTGTACACATTGAGCTGTTCCAGGTATCCGGAAATAGCGGAAAGAGGAGTCCTCAGATTGTGGGAAACAATAGAAATAAAAGCACTT
>DATEUZ010000105.1:0-5726 GCA_035282885.1 Patescibacteria group bacterium
GGTTTTTCTGGAATGACACCGACCGCACTTCCCTGCTCCTTTGCAACTATCTCTCCCGTGCCTTTTACCACAACAACCGCAGTTGTCAAACGGGCAGATCGCTTCTTCGCAGGAACTCCTCGTAACTTCTTAAAGACAATGTCGACGAGTTCCTGGTCACTTGCTTCGTATCCTGGCCATCTTCGCGAGAAAACGCCAGGTTCTCCTCCAAGGGCATCGATCTCGAATCCTCCGTCATCTCCCAACGTCGTAAGTCCAGTCTGTCTCGCATAAAAAATTGCCTTTTTGTGGGCATTTTCAAAAAACGTCTTTCCGTCTTCAGTTGGCGCTCCCTGCGTCTTAACGTCATCGAGGGTCAAAATCCGAACCGATGGAAGAAACTCCGCAAAATATTTTTGATACTCCTGTTTCTTCGCGATGTTTCGTGTCGCGATAAGTACTTTTTCTTTCATGATTACACCAGCCCCTCGGCAAACTCGAACTCTCCCCATACACAAAATAAGCAATCCTTATGTTTTGACGGAAGAGAACCACGGAGCACCTCAAGAGCATTATCAAAAAGTGCTCTTGCTTGATCTCTTTGCGTCTCAACACGGTGAACTTCAACTTGAAATTCAACAATCCCGTGTTCTCTGACAAGATGAGGAATATAGTACAGAAGGTACCCGAATCCCGGTGTGTGAAATCCGTTTGCCTCAAGAAGAAGATCGTACAGATTCAACTGAGTTTGGAAAAATTCGCTTGTTCCCTCTTTGACAGCAAATCCTCTTGTTTTGAAGTCGAGAGGAATGTACGCGCCGTTATCAACAATAAGATCGTCAAGCGCACCAGTAAGCTGAGCGTTGCGTTCTGGATAAATTATGGTAAGTCCTGTTCTCCAATTCCTCCACTTTTTGATCTGCTCTACATCATCATAAAAAACTCCCTGAATCTTCCCTACCAGTTCAGGAGGAAGGGATCCCCTGAAACGATCTACGTATGATTTGATTGCTGCATCCATTCCGCTTGGGAGGCTCGGGAATGGCCCTGACGGTCGTTTCTTTCTATGGTTCATGTGAACCCAAAAACAGCGTGGACATTCTTCAAATAAAGAAAGGGTGGAGGCAGAAAGTCTGATCGGCTTCATGGCCCGATTGTATCACAAGGTCCAACCCGTATATCCATCTTTATGAGGCTAAAGAGGCTTTTCGAAGCGTCATTGCATTGAGCACCACGATAACTGATGAAAGACTCATCAAGATCGCCCCTACTTCAGGAGTCAACCGGACGCCAACAGGGATAAAAAGACCAGCTGCCGCAGGGATTGCGAGAACATTGTACCCCAATGCCCATACCAGATTTTCGATCATTTTCCGATAGACTTTTCGGGACAGCACAAGAAGCGATACTATGTCTTTCGGATTACTTCTGGTGAGGACGATGTCTCCTGCCTCTACTGCGACATCCGTTCCCGCTCCAATTGCAACGCCAACATTAGCCTGCGTCAAAGCAGGGGCATCATTTACTCCATCACCAACCATCATCACTTTCTTTTCTTCTTGTTGAAGTTTCGTAATATATTCATATTTTCGCTCAGGCAACACCTGTGCGAAAAAAGTATCGATCTGAAGCGTCTGCGCAACTGCTTGTGCAACCTCCTGGCTGTCACCTGTCAGCATTGCGACCTTCACACCAAGCCGATGAAGGATAGTAATTGCCTCTCTTGCCTCTGGTTTCACGACATCGCTTAAGGCAATTACTCCGAGAACTTTTTTTGTATCTGTGAGGAATGCAACTGTTTTTCCTTCTTTCGAAAACTGTTCATAGACGTTTTTACTTTGTTCGTCAAAACGTTTTTCTTCCTCCATCATCGTTTTATTTCCTAAAAAAAACTGTTCATTCTGAATCTCTCCCTGCACTCCTTTTCCTGCTCTGTTTTTAAATTTATCCACTCTGTGTAAAACAATATGTTTTTCTTTTGCATATCTCGTAACTGCTTCGGCAAGCACATGAGACGAATGTTGTTCCAATGATGCGGCAAGAGAAAGAAACCTCTCTTCAGAAGAAGGAGAATCAAATACCTGAATATCCGTGACTCCGAACTCACCTTTTGTGAGTGTTCCCGTTTTGTCAAAGACCACGTAATCGACGCTCTTCACCACTTCAAGTTTAGACAAATCTTTGATAAACACACCATGCTGCACTGCAAGACGGGTTGCAATAGTGGTGACAGTCGGAATGGCTAATCCGAGTGCGTGGGGACACGCAATAACAAGCACCGTAATCGCTGTCGTCACGGCAAAAACAAGAGTTTCTCCAGCAAGAGAAGACCACACAAAAAGAGCGGTCAGGGCGACGCCGAGCGCTATAAAGGTCAAATACCGAGAAGCTCTATCAGCGATGCGTTGCGCGGTCGGTTTCGTTTGCTGGGCATTTGAAATGAGTTTTTGTATTTGACCGATCGTTGAAGATGCGCCGACTCGCGTCAGCATAATTTCGAAAGATCCATCGATATTGATAGCCCCTGCAATGACCGTATCACCGACCTTCTTCTCCACCGGATTTGATTCTCCACTTATATGCGCTTCGTTAAAAGATCCTTCTCCTTTTCGGATAATCCCGTCGGATGGAACTTTCTCTCCGGGTTTTACAATAACAACGTCTCCCTCAATCACTTTATCTATATCAATTTCTTCTACCTGTCCATTACGTAAGACATGAGCCTGTTTCGGAAGTAATTTTGCAACCTCCTGAAGTGCATCACCAGCAGCACTACTTGATTTCGCCTCGAGATAATGTCCGAAGAGAAGCACCCAGACTAACGTTGATATTTCAAGATAAAACTCCGTCTTGAGGACCGGAAGAAACGTGGACGCCGCAGAAAAAAGATACCCTGAACCCACAGCCAGCGACACAAGCGTCATCATTCCGTACTTCTTTGCTCGTATTTCGTGCTTTGCGTGTTCAAAAAAGACAATTCCAAAAAAGAAAATTCCGGATGCTATCGTAAACTCGAAGTACCTTCGTGCGGCAAAGTCCTCATATCCGAAAAGCGACATCCCTACGCTACTAAACAAGAACAATGGCATAAGAAGCACTGTAACAATCCCAAATCGCCGCAGAAAATCTTCTGTCGCATTCTTGCCCCCATGCATTGAGTGACCGTGTTCAGCGTGGGTTTCGTGGTGTGATGCTTTTTCCATGTGCATCTTTGTATGGTCCATCTGATCATGTCCCATCGGAGACTCTTCTTTATGTTCAGGACAACACGACATGTTTTTCTCCTATTCTTCTTTTTTCTTCTGTCTACCTATCTCTTTGAGAATAACAAAAACAAGATAAAAAAGTGCCAACACAAATATGATATCAAGGAAAACGCTTCCTCCTGTCCACTCGGTGATAGACATCGCCACTGACGAAATAAGCGTCAACACCTTGGAGTCGGATGAGGGCATTCCCAAAAGTCCCATGGAGGTTAATGTCACCATCAGTACCGCAGTAGTCGCAAAAATAAAAAATGCAACAACATTCGACACGAAGATTGGGAACGTGTATTTCCCCAGATGTATCTCTCCAAGTTTCTTTTTCAGGAGAGGCTTCTCAAAAAGCTGACGTTTATCTATAAGGAGAGAAGCAAGATACAGTGGAGCAACCATTCCCAACACATACGCAATGCCAACGCCGACTGAGCTTAAGATGGTCGGAGAAAAAGAACTCAGCATCATCACTCCCAAAACGACTGGTGCGCAGCACGCAGACGTTATCCCTGAAAAAATTCCCAAGGTAAATGTTGAAAGTATGTCTGGCTGACCCTTTGAGGTCGATACGCCGAAGTGAGGCATTGGAAGCTTCAATCCAAGAAGTGATAGAAAGGCAACTCCCATCATAATAACTCCACCGATATAGTACGTTTGATCGTGAAGTTCAAAAAAAAGATTTGAGAGGACCTTTGCCCCTAAAAGAACCGGGAATAACACCACGAAAATGCCAACGGAGTAAACAAACGTCATCAGAAGAATCTTTTGTTTCTCCTTAAAGATGTTCCCCAGATACGCTGGCAACAAGTACGAGATGCAACACGGTGCAAATAACGCAACCATACCAGCAAAAAAACTTGCTATCAGTGATACCTGATACATACCTTATCCCTCTATCGTTCTCTGTTTTTACCGATTCTTTCCAGACAACTTGTTATACGTTTCAGCAAACACATACGCAACTATCCATGTAGCACCAGTACTGGTAAGAAAACCTGTAACTGCTGACCCGGGACTAATTGGACTCATGTCTCTTAATACTTCCAGGTTAAGCGAGTGAACCCATGATTGAGCAATTGAGAACAAAAACTCAGGCGCTATATACGACAGGGTAACACACAATAGATAAAATCCTGCCATCAGAAAAGCACCTGCATGAGCAAACGGTATTGAACGTATCATTCTTTATCACCCCCTTTTAAGGAAATTAGTATCCCCACTGTTTCTTCCACCCTTGCATCATCTGTACTTCATTTTGCTGTGCATTGATGATATCATCGCTCATGCTCTGAAGTTCCATGTGTTTTGAGCTTCTTTTTGCTTCCTCAGCCATTTGAATCGCTCCTTGATGATGAACCGTCATTGCGTCAAGAAACGCCTTATCGAATTCATCACCGGTCTTCCCTGTCATGGATTCCATCATCTCGTCCATGCTCGAGTCCATCCCAACCTCATGGTGTTCATCTCCCCCTACCGGACATCCTTCTTCTAACTGACTCCCCTGAGGATGCATACCCATCATCCTCATCATTCCGCTCATATTGTTGTTCACGGCAGTAGCTGAGACAAAAAGAGTCAATAGACTCCCTGCAAGTAATCCAACTACTCCGTATAAAAGTGCTTGTTTTTCCACGATTTCCTCCTTTATCTTAATGCACTTTTTATAACGATTGCATGAATAGACGCCTCTATCCGAGAAAATGACTCATTGTCGGTATCTATATAAATAGTCCGCGTGACATCTCCGAGATCGCTATCATCTTTGTGAACAGCGGGATCAAACGAGACAAAAACCATCGTCTTCTCATAAGGTTCGATTTTCTCTTTTTCTATGCGCGCTTTTGAACATCCACATGACGTCGAAACGCGAGTCACAATAAGCGGTGAAGAAGAAAAATTCACTAACGAGAATTCTGTCTCGGCAACATCACCATATATGACCGTTCCAAGATCTCTCTCCCGGGGATCGAGAGCAACGACTTGCCGTTCTCTTTTATATGCATCCGCCCCGCCTTCGAGGTCGTACACATTTGTATATCCGATCGCAGAAAGCGTTTTCTGAGCTTCTTTGCTCATAGCTCCAGAACGGCAGTACACGACGATCGGAGTACTCTTATCCTGCGGAAGTTTTTCCTGATTCCTTTCTATGTCGGTATACGGAATAAAGGCGTCTGTTCCTGGAATATGAAATTGTTCCGGCGTGTGTACATCAAGAAGAAAGACATTTTTCTGCTGGAGAAATGTTTCTAATTCGCTTGCTGAAATCGTCTTTTCACTGTTATTCGGTACTGCTTGTGTTTGTGAAGATGTCCTTCCGAAAAGTCGGGGGCCCTGAGCTATCCCAAATACCACCAAAATTGGAAGCAGACAAAGAAGAATATGGATGAGATGCGTACTCTTTTTCATTGTTATACTCCGCATTGCGCTGTCGAACCTGGTAACCTCGGAAGATCTTTAATTTTCTCTTGTAAAGCAGGATAGCCGGATGAA
>DATEUZ010000106.1:0-3472 GCA_035282885.1 Patescibacteria group bacterium
GAAGTGAGAATACTGAGAGGTGATACGCCTGGGAAAGTTAGCATAATCCTTCCGAATGCGCAAAGATATAGACTTACGTTGCAGCAAGGTGAACAATATGATTGGACAGATTCCTATGCAGTGCACGGAGTTCAAGTTTCACAGTTGGTAGATGCACTTATTGGACATGGCCAGTTGGAGAGATTGCCAGATGGAACTTTGGCTATTCCTGAGAATCCCCCTTTTGGGAAGTAAGATACTACTGCACCCTCGAATACCAGGTTCTCCCGTAGTCCACCAGGCCCTGCAAGATACTTTTGGGACAAAACCTCTATTATCCTTCGACTAGGCTCCCTTCGTCCGCCAGCAGGCGGATCAGGGCAAGCAGGACAGGTTGGGGGTTTGGCCTGTGGTGAGCTTGTCGAACCATTCCCTCCGGCCCTGCCTATTGAAATAATTCTCTCATTTGATATAAATTAAATCATGTTAACAAAAGGAGACTTCCAACAAATAACCAAAATTGTCAAAACTGAAAATGAGGTTTTGAGGAAAGAATTTAAGTCGGAAAATGAGACTTTGAGGAAAGAACTAAAAACTGAAATGAGAAAAGGATTTAACAAGCTGGATAAAAAACTTGAATATGCAATTAATTTCTTAGACAGAGATTATATAAAACTTCTTAAAAGAGTAGACCGAATTGAAAAACACCTGGGATTAGAGCCTCTCTCTCCTTAAATAAGCCAGTAATCCCTACGAAATTTGTTTGAGCTTCGGAGTCCGAAGTCACTATTTACTGACCTGCGTATTTATGAAGAATCGAAGAAGCAAGTGTTTGATAAGGAATGCCCTCCTGCGCAGCCTTAGCTTTTAAGCGTGATATTACCCTTTCTGAAAGCCTAATATTTATATTTCTTGTTTTACTTAAAGTGTTTTTGGCAATTTTTTCGTAAAGTTTTTTGGTCTTTTTAAAATTCGGAACTGGAACCAAAACGCCTTTTTCAAAGTCGTTTAGTATCGATTTTTCTTCCTTTGTTAATTCATAATATTTCATTTTTTACCACCTCCTTTAACTAAATATTTTTGTGTGGCTTTTCTACTTGGAATAATTGTTTTTAAAAATACTTTTTCTTCATCTTCTACAAAAGGGACTAGGCATACATAATTATTTATGCTTACTACAAAAATCTTTTGATTGGGATATTTCTTTGAATTTGGATGTTTTATCACATCCAAAAGTCCGCCAGACTCTATCGCTATATACACTTCCTCAAAAGAGACATCCCGCTCAAGCCTTAATAACTCATTTTTCTCCCTACTCCAATCGTAATATTTCACTAATCCATAATATGACAAATAATACCATATGTCAATAGACGCCCCCTCAAATTTATGAGAGAAAAATGTGGGCATAAAAACGCAGGCGCTTTCAGATTATTTAACCGCATAGCAAGGTATAAAAACAGACTCTGTTGCTGCAGGAAAATAGGTTCGAACGTCGTCCATCAGGTGCTGCATTTATTCTTCACTTTTTTGATCCTTCGTCTCCGGCGGAAGTAAGCTCAGCAGAGCTTCTTCTGTTTCCTTAAATGCTTCGAGTCGGTCGGTCGTTATTCCCAACTTAGCGCAGAATGCGTTCAGTAATTCGATATGCTGCGGCGTTAGTGATTCTGGATCGGTGTTAAATAACTCTAGTATTGAAAAATCTTCTATCATATCCCGCATTTGCTCTACCATTTCTGTGACTCCGTCGGCTTGTTGAGCCAATACAGCTATTCCTGCCGCGCGCGCCAACTCTGCTTCAGGACTTGTCGGGTCAACTGTATGACTGCTTCCGTTTTCAGGGTTTTGGCTCATCGTATCGGGTATTATACACCTATAGCATCATATTGGTCTTTAGATTTTTCGTCACTCCCGGAGTGGCCGGGTATGAAGGGAATATTTGCAGCGTCTGCTACAATAAGCAAGTTAATTCATTCCGACGGGAGGAGCAATGACAAATGTAGAAGTTGGGGAGCCAGTTACTCGACCGCCTGAAGAGGAAGTGGAGCATGGGGATGAGGTTGAGGCCGTTGAGGAAGGGAATGCGAGACCAGTGAGAACGGTGAGTACAAGGAAGGCGACTGTCTTCGACGTTGAGCGAAACTACGAGGGTGATACCCATGCCGCCGACATGCCCCTTGAAGCGTATCAACACGGATATTCCGGGATGGGGGATCCGCGGGTGGTGCAGAGACACCGAGAGGAAAACCCCTATTCTCGCTAGCTAGCTCTTCAACTCCCGGAGTGGAGGACCTTAAATCCTGAATCTGAGTCCACGGCCGTGAGTCTAGATTCGGGGTTTTGGGTAGAGAGGATCAGTCCTGGGAGAGCAGCAGAATAAGGTAGGACTTCAGTTAAAGTATTTCGGATATGACTTCAGTTTAGGTATTCCGGTTAGGAATTCAGTTCACAGTTTAACTATTCCTCCGATTCAAGTATTCCGGTTTTTGCTACAATACGCGCACGTTTCGTATGTTGAGTCCAGAAGGTTCAAGCGAGTACAATCGAGTGGATTGACGGGCATCTTGATACTTATGATTGTTGCCCAAATAGCCAGATGACCTATAGTGGTTGATTTCTTTCTGGGCTGTGGTATAATATCAGGCATGTCAGAACAAAAGACGTCGCCTCAGGTTATCGCAGGTGTCGCGGATCGAATGATTAAACGTGACAATCTTCCACCTCAAAACACTTCTGAAATGCTAGCTTGGATCGACAACAACATGGAGGCTTTCGCAGGCTTCTTACAGGTTTTTGACGGCATCATTGCCCGGTTTAACGATCGTCCTGCAGAGGACGTTCAGAAGAGTTTCATAAATACAATGCTCCTGAAAGATGTGCTTGGAGAGAAAAAACTTCCTAGCATCAAAGCAATGGAGTCAGCTGGAGGTACTTCAGAGGTAAAGATATTTATGCGGACTCTGCGGGATGTCATCTCCATGATGAAGAAAGGGGAGTTTCCCGAAGAGCAACGGCAAGAACCTTTCTTGCGTTATCACACGACCCAAACCGATACCCGAAATCTCATCGTCGCTGCAATCTTCCATACGTACGAAGTGCTGGCAGCAAAGAGAGAGGGTTTGGAAGGAAGGTTCGAGCCGGACAGATTAGTGGAAGCTCTTATGGAGATCGCCTCAGAAAAAAAGGAAGACGGATTGTTTAATGCGCTGGCTTCGAAGGAGGGGATGAATTGGGTGGACGAATATCCCCGTTTCTCGCAAGAGTTTCGCAGACAGAACGGTTTTCGCTGATTGATAAGATACTTCCGACAAAATCCACTAGCCCCTGCATAAGCTCACTGTTTTTCTTCGTGGGAGATGAGGAGCTTTTGATTGTGCTTCTTGTCGGACACCGCAAGAATATCTATCGTTGATTCTCTTTCCGACATGCCCCTTGAAGCGTATCAACACGGGTATTCCGGGATGGGGGATCCGCGGGTGGTGCAGAGACACCG
>DATEUZ010000107.1:0-7227 GCA_035282885.1 Patescibacteria group bacterium
ATGGCCGACATATGATGAGAAAAAACTTCAGGACGAGGAAAAAGAGCTGGTTGTCCAGGTCAACGGAAAATTACGGGATACGATCAAGGTGAAAGCAGGGCTCTCAGAAGGACAAGCTCAAGAAGTTGCATACGTTTCTGAGCGTGTGAAAGTGCATATACAAGGAAAGAAGATACGTAAGACGGTCTATATTGCTGACACGCTGATCAATATCGTGACAGAAGACTAAACATATCATGAAGGCCTGGCTGACAGAATATAAGATACCGATTCTTCTTGCGTGTGTCGGTGTTGCTCTTATTTTGTATGGGATTGTTGCTTCCCGTCCCGTGGCGAAACCGACCCCTATTGCACAACTCTCTTCGACTTCCTCCAACAGCCGTCCTCTTTTTGTTCATGTCGCGGGGGCTGTACAACATCCCGGAGTATATCAACTTGCGGATTCTTCTCGGGTGACTGACGCTCTCTCGATGGCAGGAGGACTTTCAGGAAGTGCTGACAAAAACTGGGTTGACCGATTCCTGAATTTGGCGGAACCCCTGACGGACGGGAAGAAGATATACATTCCCAAAGTCGGAGAAGAAGTGCAATCATCTGTTCTTAGTCTTCAGACTGGAATATCGGCAAAAGTAAATATTAATACAGCGTCTTCTTCACTTCTTGAAGAGCTTCCTGGAGTCGGACCGAAGACTGCGGAAAAGATTATCGGTGGAAGGCCGTATAAAACACCATACGAATTGGTAGAGAAGAAGATTATCTACGCTTCAGTCTACGAAAAGATCAAAGATGAAATTACTACGTATTAGGCTGCCTCTTCTTCTTGTGCTTTTTCTCCTATTTCTTTTTATCCTTCGGGTTCTCTTTTTGAAAGATATTTTACCGAGTTTCTCATTTTCTGGTACAGGTGAAAGTGTTGTCAGAGAGACGATTTCATCATCATTTATCACTCCTTATTCGCAGCTGCTTGAAGGGTTTTTATTCGGTATGAAAGTTCGGTTTCCACCAGAACTGTATGAGGCTATGAAGAAGACTGGCACCCTGCATATGGTTGTTGCATCCGGCTACAATGTGACGGTTGTTGCGGGTTTCTGCATGCTTCTTGCGGGATTGGTTCCGCGTAAAGCTGCGATTATCATCACAGGTGTTGTGCTTTTTTGGTACGCATCATTTTCTCATTTTGACGCACCGGTTGTACGTGCGTCGATTATGGGAGGACTGACTTTTTTTGCCCAGTTAACCGGAAGGTTAAAACATGCACTCTGGTCACTGTTTCTTACTGCTTTTTTGATGCTTTTTATACAACCGTTACTTCTCCAGGATATCGGATTCCAACTTTCTTTTGCAGCAACGCTTGGAATTCTTCTTTTTTCGCCACTTCTTACTGATCTCTTTCATTTCGTTTTTCCGATCATACGCGAAGATCTTGCAGTGACGGTTTCGGCGCAACTTGCAACCGCTCCGCTTCTTTTGTATCACTTTGGATCATTTTCTCCTCTTTCCTTGTTTGCAAATCTTGCGATTTTTTGGGTTATCCCTGCTGTAATGCTTCTTGGAGGGCTTTTTCTTGCGACCGCGTTCGTCGTTCCAGTTTTGAGCGTCTTCTTCCAGGCAGCACTTCAGGGAATCTTAAGTTATGTGGTACGTGTGTTAACGTTTTTCTCCATTCTCCCATTTTCGTATGTGACAGTTCACTTTGTTCATCCGCTTCTGGTCGTTGGGCTTTACCTCTGTGTCGCTTCCCTGTATTTGTGGCTTCAAAAACGTACGCCTCGCCACACTTCATTCCTTGCGGTATAATGAGCCTATGAATATCAAAGCTTTGCTCGAAAAAGACCTCAAAGAAACGCTCAGAAAATCGTTTCAGCTCGATGTGAAGGATGTTTCAGTTGCGCGTCCGGCGGATACGAAGTTTAGTGACTACACCTCGAATATCGCATTTCTTCTGGCAAAGGAAATCAAAAAAACACCTTTCGAGATTGCGTTAAAGATTGCATCATCCTTTCCCAAACGGAAAGAATACCTCAACGTGGACGCTCAAAACGGGTTTGTAAATATGTTTTTTTCTGACTCGTTTTATCAACAGGAGATCGCAAAGATTTTTCAGGAAAAAGAAAACTATGCCAAGACAGATGACGGGAAGAAAAAAACAGTGGTCATTGATTACTCTGCTCCAAATATTGGAAAGCCCATGGGAGCCGGGCACTTGCGGTCAACGATTATAGGGAGAGCGATCTATAACCTTCATACATTTTTCGGCTGGAAGGTGATTGGAGACAATCATGTCGGAGACTGGGGAACACAATTCGGAAAGGTGTTATACGCCTACAAGGTCTGGGGCGATCCGAAAAAAGTGAAAGAAAATTCGACAAAGGAACTGTTCGATTTGTACGTTCGATTTACCAAAGAAGCAAAAGAGAACGACGAACTGAACGATAAGGCACGGGAAGAGTTCCGGAAGCTCGAAACCGGAGATACTGAAAATAGAACGCTTTGGAAGATGTTCGTCACGCAAAATCTGAAGGATTTTGACAAGATTTACAAGGTTTTGGGGGTATCTTTTGAGGAAACTTTGGGAGAAAGCTTCTACGAGGAGAAACTCCCCGGGGTTATCAAGGAAGTGCTTGAGAAAAAGGTCGCAAAGAAAGACCCTGACGGATCAGTGGTAGTTGACCTGGAGGATGAAAACTTAGGGAAAGCTCTCATCCAGAAAAAAGACGGCGCAACGCTGTATATGACAAGGGACATCGCAACCTACGAATACAGAATTGAGAGGTTTCATCCAGACAAGATTTTGTATGTGATAGGGAGGGATCAGGGATTGTATCTGAAACAGCTGTTTCGTATTGTTGAACGGTTAGGATACAAGGGAGTTGAAGTGCATCACATTGATTTCGGGTTGTTACGTTTAGAGGGGAAACGGATGGCAACGAGGGAGGGAAGAACAATTTTCCTTGAACAGGTCCTCTCTGACGCGATCAACAGAGCGAAAGCCATTACAAAAGAAAAAAACAGGGATTTAACTCCGAAAGAGCAGGACGAAGTTGCGCAACATATCGGTGTCGGTGCGGTCAAATATAACGACCTGTCGCAAAACAGGGTCTCTGATATTGATTTTGATTGGGAGAGGATGTTAAACATCCAGGGGAATTCCGCCCCTTATTTGCAGTACACCCATGCGAGGGCGTGTTCGGTTATAGAAAAAGCCGGGAAAAAGGGAGAATCATTCGACATCTCTGCTCTCGAGGCAACTTCAGAGCGAACGCTTATGCGAAAGCTGCCGCTTTTTGAAGAGGTCATCTGGGAAGCATATACGAGGTACCTTCCGAACCTTCTGGCGAATTACCTTTTTGATCTTTCGCAAACATTCAATGTTTTTTACAACAATGAGCCGATCTTGACTGCTCCTCAGGATTTGAGAAGCGCCAGACTTGCGCTGACAGTAAGCGTTGCCCAACTTCTTGAAAACGGACTGGCGATTCTTGGTATTAAAGCACCCCGTAAGATGTAAAAAAGGAGGAGTGGAAGTTGATACGACTCATTCGAATCCTCTTTGCAGTTTTCCTCGCAGGAATTATTCTTGTCAGTTTTGGATATGTCACGTTTCAATTTATCGGTATCGACCCCGGTGAGATTCGATTAAGCGATGTCTCAAAGAATATCCCAACGCTGAGCGATATTCTAAGCTCTCAAAACGTGTCTCAAGAGATTCAGAATCCACTTACTCCAGTGCAGAAGAACTTCAAACTCCGCTTTGCGCTGATTGCGGATTCTCATACTGATTTTTCTACTCTGCAGCGAGCGTTGCAGGATGCAAAAGCACAAGGAGCGTCCTATGTCATCGGGCTTGGCGATTACTCTGCATTCGGAAACCTCAAAGAACTTGAGGCTTCAAAGAAGATTTTTGATGAGTCTGGACTTCCATATTATGTCGTTCCAGGTGACCATGACCTGGGGGAGTCCCGCGCTCTAAAGGGAGTTCCTGAGAAGTTGTTTTTAGAAGTCTTCGGAGAAGCGTATCAGGTATTCGTGAAAGGACAAGTCAAACACGTTCTTATTCATAACGCAGACAACTATCAGGGGTTGTCCGAAGAACAATGGACATGGCTGTCCACTGCTATAGAGAAAGGTCCGGAGAAGCTCCTTTTTGTGTTTCTTCATGAACCTTTATATCACCCGACATCTACGCACATCATGGGCCGTGGCGGAGAATATCCGGAGGCGGAGAAAGAGCGAGAAGACCTTCTCTCTCTTTTGAATCAGAAACAGGTGGATGAAGTTTTTGCCGGAGATATACACTTCTTTGCCAGGTTTCCCAAAGCGGATGGTTCTGTTACAATGACAACAATAGGAGCCGTGACGACTGAGAGGAATCCGCAGACTCCTCGATACGTTTTTATTGATGTGTTTGATGATTATTCCTATCAGGTCACGCAGCGTGTTATTCCGTAATGCATAAACGAATTGTTTTTCGAAATAAATTACGACTCATCACCGTTCCTCTTCTTTCGGTCAAATCCGTGACTGTGTTAATTCTTGTCGGCGCAGGAAGCAGGTACGAAACAAAGAAAACCAACGGACTTGCACATTTTGCCGAACACATGTTTTTCAAGGGGACAAAGAAACGACCAACACCTCTGGATGTGTCGGTCACGATTGATTCTATCGGCGGAGAAAGTAACGCGTTTACCAGTAAAGAAATTACCGGTTTCTATGTGAAGGCAGCGAGTAAACACCTGGACCTTGCCCTTGACGTGTTGGTTGATATGCTTCTCAATTCAAACTTCGATAGCCGTGAAATAGAGAAAGAGCGGGGAGTGATTATCGAGGAAATCAACATGCATGAAGACACACCCATGCGTCAGATATCTTCTGTGTACGAGTCACTTCTCTACGGAGACACGCCTCTTGGGTGGCCGGTGCTGGGAACAAAAGACACGATCCGTCATACGCAACGGCAAGACTTTATTTCGTACCTTGAAGGGCTGTATGTCCCATCGAATATGGTCGTGACAATAGCTGGAGATTTACCAAAGAATATTCAACAGGTAGAGGATATGGTTGAGCTCCAACTCGGTAGCCTCAAAGACAGAAAAAAGATTCATGCCAGTAAAGCTGTCGAGAAACAATCCGGGCCAGAAGTCCGTATTTCTCCCAAGAAGACGCAACAAGCACATTTATGTATTGGCGTTCGTACATATCCGTTTCGTCACAAGCGGATGTACCAGCTTGCGGTCTTAAACGCATTGCTCGGAGCAGGGATGTCTTCCCGGCTTTTTACCAAAGTTAGGGAGGAAAGAGGGCTGGCATATTACATTCGGTCAAACGTTGAACACTACTCAGACGTGGGCTATCTTGAAGCGCAGGCGGGCATAGATACCTCAAAGATGGAAGAATCGATTACAGTTATTCTCGATGAATTCCGTCGGCTCAAAGTCGAGAAGGTCGGTGAGCAGGAACTGCGTAAGGCTAAGGAATATCTGAAAGGAAGGATTACCCTGGAACTGGAAGACTCCCAAGACGTCGCGACGATGTATGCGGTTCCCGAACTTTTAGAGAGACGGATTAAAACGCCGTCAGATATTATGAGAGAAATAGATGCGGTCACAAGTGCGCATGTAATGGAAGTCGCGAAAGAAATCTTCCAATCGAACAAACTCAACCTGGCAGTAATTGGGCCGTACGAAGACCCTTCATGGTTTAAAAAGCTCCTCACTGTGTGAGAAAAAAGGGACTTACGATGTTTTATGTGTTTGAGGGAATAGACGGCGCAGGATGCGGCGCCCAGCGAAAAGAAGTGGCTGAGAGGCTACAAAAACAGGGCTTAGAGGTCTATACGCTGAAATATCCCTACTACGGGACGGCGATAGGACAGCTTATCCATGAATTCTTACATGAGAAGATTGATCTTTCCGAGGAGATGCAGTTTCTTTTATACAGTTCGCAAATGATTTACGATAAACCCGAGATTGAGAAGGCCAGGCAAACAGGGATATTACTCGTTGACCGTTATTTTACAACAACGCTGTGTTATCAAGTGCTTAAGGGTTTTCCGGAAGAGAAAGCGCTGACCTTCGCTGGTATTTTTGAGATGCCGAGGCCTGACGTGGTGTTTTATCTGGATGTTCCTGCAGAAACTGCGATGGAGCGGAAACAAAAAGAGATTGGGAAAGAAAATCCGGACAGGCATGAAAGAGATCTTGAGCTGATGAGGAAAACAAGAGAACGTTATAAGGACTTGGCTAAAAGACAGGTGTTTGCGCCTTGGCATGTTATCGATGGAAAAACTTCCATTGACGAAATTTCAAATCAACTTGTACAATACATCCTTCAAAAAGAAAGGAAGGAGAACAATGAAGAAATATCCATCTAGTTTTGAGAAGACCTGCATTATTGTCAAACCGGACGGAGTGATGAGGGGGTTAACCGGCGAAATCATTCATCGGTTTGAGCAGGCAGGGTTAAAATTGATTGGCTGCAAGATGCTTCGCCCGACAAAAAAACAGGTTCTTGGTCATTATCCCGGGACCGATGAGTGGCTCCGTGGAATGGGAGAGAAGACCCTGAAAAATTATCTGGATTATAACGTTGATCCTGTCAAAGAACTTAAAACCAACGATCCTCTTGAGATTGGGAAAATGATTCAGGGATGGCTTGTGAAATACTGGATCACTGGACCGATTGTGGTGATGGCGTATGAGGGGAACCATGCGATTGAGAATGCCCGCATGATTGCAGGTTACACCCTCCCAACAGGCGCCCAACCGGGAACAATCCGTGGAGATTATTCCCTGGATTCAGCTGTTCTTGCGAATCTTCGGAAGAGGCCGGTGAAAAATATCATTCATGCATCAGGAAACACAAGTGAATCCAAACACGAAATCTCATTCTGGTTTACTCCGTCAGAACTTATGGAGTATGATCGGGCTGATTGGGCTGTGATGTTTGATTAGGTTCTTCAATAGGTGAGATATGGATTGTTTGCGATCCCCAAACGGTGACCGCAAGCATCATCAGTATACCTCCAAGTGTTGCGCCAATACTAAAAAAGAAACACGTATTGACTTCCTGCGTCTGTAAGGACAAAGGAAGAAACAAACTCAAAAGAGCCGCTCCCACTCGAGTACAGTATCGGGAAAAACGCTCCGATTGGGACATTCATGATCGTTCTCCAACTTTTCTGGACTGCACGACCATCTGCCAGAAAATTCCTCCAAACATCAGGGCCAT
>DATEUZ010000108.1:0-6421 GCA_035282885.1 Patescibacteria group bacterium
AAAAGGAGGTCGTAGGTGAAGATACAAACGTTTCAGGATGCGATTTCCTATCTTGAGGACCGTATTCCGGAAACATTTTCCCATAAAGTCTACCACCTTACAAGGATGCAAAGACTTCTTGGCAAACTTGGTCATCCTGAACGAAATTTTGATTTCATTCACGTCGGTGGAACGTGTGGAAAAGGATCGACGGCAACGATCATAGCTTCTCTTCTTGGAGAATCAGGATACAAAGTAGGACTTCATATTTCTCCTCACATTCAAACGATCAGAGAGCGCATACAAGTACAAAGGAATATGATCTCTCAAAAAGCGTTTATTGATCTCGTACATGAAGTGCGGCCAGTGGTTGAAGAGGTAGATCGTACAAAAGCAGGAAGAGTGACCTATTTTGAACTGCTCGTTGCCTTAGCTTTTTCCTACTTTTCGAAGGTTGGAGTAGATATTGCGGTTATCGAAGTGGGGCTTGGAGGACGATTAGACGGGACAAACGTACGAGAGGATCCTCTTGTGACGGTGATTACGAATGTGGAACTTGACCATATGAATATGTTGGGAAATACGGTTGAGGAGATTGCTAAAGAAAAAGCGGGTATTATCAAAAAAGGAAGCATTGTTATTACCGGTGCAACACAAGGTAGCGTCCGTCAGATCATTACAAAGAAAGTTGCATCTACGAGTGCCAAGCGTCTATTCCTTCTTGGGAAGGAAATTGAAGTATTAGAAAGATCGATGACTGAGACTCGGGAAACGTGTTCAATCCGGGTAGGTGATCATTTGTATGAAGGTCTTTCAATTGCACTTCTCGGAGATTTTCAGGTCCAGAATGCTGCGATAGCAATTGCCTGTATTGACCAATTGAAGGAGCACGGCTACACCTGCCCGGTTGAAAAGATCCGTAACGCCTTTTCCCATCTTTCTTTTGCGGGTCGTTTTGAGATAATGCAAAAGACTCCTCTTGTAATTCTTGACGGCGCCCATAATCCCGCAAAAATGACCGCGTTTATGACATCATTCAAGAAACGCTATCCTTCAAAATCCATCCACCTTGTCTTTGGGTGTAAGAAAGGAAAAGACATTGAGCACATGCTTCACATATGTGGAGACGAGAGTTCCTCAATAACGGCAACGATGTATCATGCACCCACTGATACTGCTCCTTACTCTGCGGTCCATGCCAAAAAAGTTTTTGAGATCGCACGTCAAATGTACCCTACCAAACCGGTTGTTTGGTACGAACAGTCGCATGAAGCTACTGAACATGCTCTGGATGTGGCTCACCCAGAGGAGATCGTTCTTATCACAGGTTCGCTGTACCTGGTCGGAGAAATCCGCTCTATCTGGAAGATAGTTATCTGAGTGTGTTTGCGCGTTCCCCTTGTTTTTGTTTTACTTATAGGTAGGATATGAAAAAAGGAAGATCGGTCGTTTTAGATTTTTTCGTCCGTTTTCCCATTTGGTGGTTTCTTGAAATCGCTATTTTTTCCCCATCCCTTTTAAAGAAAATTACTCTTATTTGGGATGATCATTTTTCGGTACGACTGAATCTTCGAATGCTTTTTATCCCCATGTTTCAAGATACGACATTTGTAGGACGTCTTTTAAGTCTTTTTTTCCGAACAGTTCGAATTCTCATCGGAACGTGTGTCGTGTTTGTCGTTGTTGTTGCTTCCCTCCTGACGTTTTGTCTCTGGCTCCTCTTCCCATTTCTTGCTTTTTCTGTGTATGGCTGGAGAGGACTCCTGATCGCAGTCATCGCGATGTTTCTTTTTTATAGCTTCGTGACATACGGCAAACCGAAGAAGGTCTTGTCGGAGTTTCATGATCAGGAAGATCCATTCGTTGTGAGCACAAATAGGGTCAGATTTCTTCTTCGGGGCGAATCAGTCAAGCCGCTATCACTTTTCGTTAAGTTATGGGATTATCCGAATATCAAACTGCTTCTTAGAAAACTATCTCTTTCGGAAGAGCTTCTCGTGAATGAGCTTTCGAAAAAAGATGTGGAAGAAAAGTTCAATCAACCGATTTCAACCTCCACCCTTCTTCAGGAAGCGTTGGAAGAAGCTAGGCTTACCAAAGCGAGGTATATTCATGAAGTACACTTACTCGTTGCGCTTGTCCGTTTGAACCAGGAATTACAACGTATTTTAGCGATCTATACACTCCATCTCCCTCAGGTTCGAGGTGCAGTACAATGGCTCGAGAAAAAATTAGTCAATGAGCATCCGCCAAGAATCTGGGATGAGGATTTCGAGGTAAAACTTTTAGGAGGGGTCAATCGCGGGTGGACCTCCCGTCCGACACCCACACTTGATTCGTTCAGCCGTGATCTCACAAAACTTGCAGTAAAACGAAGGCTTCCAAAGGTGATAGGAAGGGAAAAGGTCGTCGGGGATATTATACGTATTCTTTCGAGAAGCAAAAGAGATAACGTGATGCTTCTCGGAGAACCTGGTTGCGGAAAGACGACGATGGTAGGAGGCTTAGCACAGAAAATTATAGAAGGAAATGCTCCGGATTCGCTTCTTTTTAAGCGAGTGATCCTTCTTGAAGTGTCATCACTCCTTGCGGGAGCGAAGAATGTCGGTGAAGTAGGAAAACGTATATTAGAGATCATAAACGAGATTGTTGCAGCAGGAAATATTATTCTGTTTATTGACGAAATCCATCTTCTCGTTGAGAGCGAATCAGAAGAAGCTGCAGCAGTGTTTAGCGCTTTAGAACCTCACCTCGATACAGCTGAATTTAATGCAATTGCTGCGACAAGCTTTGAGAATTACCGGAAATATATAGAAACGAATGAATCCTTCGCGCGCGTGTTTCAAAATGTTGAAGTCCTGGAAGCAAGCACCGAGGAGGCGATTGAGATCGTGGAGGAAGTCGCTGAAGAGATAGAAAAAGAACATAAAGTCACGATTTCGTATCCAGCGGTCGAAGCAGCAGTTCTTCTCTCACAGAAATATATGCATGACAGGGTGCTTCCGGATAAGGCAATTGACCTTCTTGATGAAGCAGCTGTCACGGTGACCCAGAAACAAGCACAAGGGTTGGTGAAAAAAGAAGATGTTGCAAATGTTGTTGTTTCCAAAACAAACATTCCGGTTTCTAGTGTCACGCAAGAGGAAGTACAAAAGCTCCTTCACCTTGAGGAGATGATTCATTCCCGAATTATCGGTCAGGACGAGGCAGTACGTACCGTTTCGGATGCACTCCGACGCGCGCGAACTGGACTTCGGAGTGAGAAGCGTCCGATCGGAGTCCTCCTCTTTTTGGGACCAACAGGCGTCGGAAAGACCGAACTCTCAAAAGTGCTTTCAGAAGTATATTTCGGTTCTCAGGATGCGATGATTCGGGTTGATATGAGTGAGTATCAAACACTTGAGAGTATAAATAAACTCATGGGAATGAAGGGAATGAATGAGCATGATTCAGTTCAGGGATTTTTTACTGATGCGGTACGACGAAAGCCGTTTTCATTAATACTTCTCGATGAACTTGAGAAAGCCCATTCAGACGTCCTGAACGTCTTTTTGCAGGTGTTTGAGGATGGGAGGCTGACCGATAACTTCGGAAATACGGTTGATTTTACCAACACCATTATTATTGCGACTTCAAATGCGGAAGCAGTGTTTATTCAGGATACGATCCGAGATGGGAAAATTGCTGACACGATGAAACACGAGCTTCTAGAAAAACTCCGGAAGACGTTCAGGCCAGAGTTCTTGAATAGGTTCGACGGAATAGTCGTCTTTAAACCGCTGACTCAGGAAGACGTCCTCAAAATTGCCCAGCTTCTTATTGATGATGTAAAAAAGCGTTTATCGAAACAGGAGATTCGGTTAGAGGTGACTGAAGAGTTAATTCAGGAGTTTGCGAAACGCGGCTACAGTCCGATGTACGGTGCCAGGCCGCTTCGAAGGCTTATACAGGATACGCTTGAAAGTACGCTCGCGCAGGATTTTCTTTCGGGTAAAATCAAGAAGGGAACTGTGGTTACCTTGGGGATGGAGATTTTTCATACATCTTGACAGAAGAAAAGCCTAGCCGTATGCTGAATAATAGGGGGAGTACTAAAGATGCATCTTGACGGGATTGATGAAGAGAAGGATCACATAAGAGTTTGGGTAGGTTCACTTCTTGCAGGCTTATCACTTTTTTTCCTCTTTGCGTTTTTCTTTGACCTCTCCTATCAACCGACGCCTTCGTCCGACAAAGTCGCCGGAACCACTGTTCATACGCAAAAAGACGAGAAAGTGAATACTGGCGGAGAAAGCGGATCAACCATACAAACAGGAAGTGCATCTCTTTCTGTCTCTGTATCAAATACAGATTCAAGTTCTGGAAATGTGAACGTATCAGGAACGACTCAGACGCAGGAAGAACCGCAAACAACTGATTCGGGAGAAGGACAGGCTCTTGAGGTAACGGCAACCGATACGGAAGGAGTCAGCACATCTACTGTCACCTCTGCTGATTCTGGTACTGGTGGATATGAAACTCAACTTGATACCTCAAATCTTTCAGATGGACCGGTGGATGTTGAAGTGAAGGATGTGTCAGGTGCCGTCAATTCGAGTGAGCCGACAAACTTAAGCGGAACGACAGTCGGTCAGACAACGTATGTCAAAAAGACGACAAAACCAAAGTTGCAAGTTGACCCAATTGCCTCTCCTGTAACTCAGTCTCCGATTCGAATTACGGGAGTCAAAGACCCGCAGACCGCAGTGTACTTGAATGGTCAGCAGATTATCAGTAGAAATGCAGATACGGTCTGGCAGTATTCATTCGTTCCCCAAAAAGGGGAAAACACCATGACACTGTATGTTGTTGATGAGGTGGGGAATAAAAGTGACGAGGTAAAGCTTATTTTTACCTATGCACCGTCAACAACGACTGCAACAGTGTTAATGCTCCGAACACCGACTGTTGCGTCTAGCACCCATGTCGATCAGAATGCCTGGTATCCCTTAAGGAAAATCGTTTTATTTTGGAGTAAACCAGATGATGTAAAGGGATTCTCTTACTCGTTTACACAGAAAGAACTCGAAGTACCAAACGAGACGGTCATGACAACCGGCACGACGGTGACTGTGTCAGCAGAGCGTGACGGGACATGGTATTTTCATTTGAGAGCGCAAAATAGTGCAGGTTGGGGAGAAACACGACATTTTAAGGTCAATATTGATACAGTGGCTCCGAAACCGTTCGAAGTCGGAGTTGAGTCGATTCCATCAGCGGGATGGGAAGCATTCCGTGCTTACTTTAAGGCTGAAGACGAAACATCCGGAATTGCCAAGTATGCTGTGAAGGTCGATGACAGAAGTTTTGTTGTCGCGACATCACCGTACACACTTTCTTTTCAAAATACAGGATCACATACACTAGTCGTCAGAGCAATTGATAAAGCCGGAAATAAGACTATTTCTCTCCAGAAAATCCAGGTCACAGGGACGGCGGCCGAGGTAAAGACTCCTGTTCTTGTGGAAAAAATTGCCGAGGCAAATGTCGCTCAGAATGAGGAGGGCGTTGTATCCCAGGGAGAGCCGGTCGCACTCACCGGGAAGGGACCTGCAAACGCGACGATACTTCTTTTTATTTACAGTAAACCGATCGTTGCCTTCATTCGAACCGATGAAGAAGGGAATTGGACCTATGTGATTGAACAAGAGCTGCCGGAGGGTTCCCACACGATTTATACAACAGCGATTGATGCGGAAGGATACGTCAGTCCTCGCGTAAAACTTCTTTCGTTTGATGTTCAGGCCGCGAGTGCAGTTCCTGGAAGAGACGAACAAGTCCGTATTGTCCGTTCTGTCGAGGGGATATCTGATTTTCTCAAAGGCCCAGGAATGATAGTGGGAGGACTTCTTCTTGTGGTTTTTGTCTGGTTCGGAGTAAAAACAGTTCTTCAACGGGTTCCTCCAGGAGATAAACATCTCCAATCCTAGAGAGCATGCAGATTATACGTGAGAACAGCATCTTTGTTTCAACTCTCCTTTTAGCCATCACCATCGCTGGCTTGCTCCTTTTTGTCGATAGTGAAGATTTTCGGACATTTCAAAACGTCATAAACGGAGAATTGCAGACACGGGTGTTTTCAACGACTGCCTCATTGGGGGCAGGAATCACTGATATCATTGATGATAGAGAACGTCTAAAAGCCGCGGTCGAACGGATTGTGCTCCTGCCTGAAGTCGAGGGTGTTGATATTGCGATTCCCGAGGAAGGGAAGTTCCATGTCATTGCAAGTAGTACTGTTGGGAATATTGGTTCTCTCAGAAGCGACGAGAGGTGGCAAAAAAGTTGGGAGACCAAAGAGCCAGTCACGTTATATGAGAATGTCATCGCCGAAGGGGAAAAGACTGGAAAGATACAGAAAAAGGGGGACAGAATTGTCCACCTTACGTATCCTCTTATTCAG
>DATEUZ010000109.1:0-4480 GCA_035282885.1 Patescibacteria group bacterium
CTCGGCATGGGACAGCCGGTCCAGATTTTAAAAGTACCTGACCAGCTGATTCAAACTGCTTTGGAGGGAAAAAAATCTTATCTTGTTGTGAACGACACGCGTTTTCAGGTTGCTGATTTACGTTACCTTAGGCTCATTCATTCCTATCCAAAACCCACTCATCCGGGTCGCACGAACGAGCATCTGTTGTTTTTTGAAGTGAGGCCATAATGAAAGAGAGTACGAGAAAACTTCTTGTTGAAGTTGCTATGGTTATACTTTTGGGGATACCTGCGGTGTGGGCACTTGTCCCACCCGGGTTCTTTTTTACCCATGACGTGATTCATGTCGCGCGAATTTTCGCTATGGATAAAATTCTTTTGACTGACCTCCAGATGCCCCCACGGTGGGTCGATCTTTTTCGGTACGGAGAACCGACGTTTTCTTTTTATGCGCCTTTGCCGTATATCTTCGGAGCATTCATTCATAGGATGGGACTAACATTTTTGGATACGACGAAACTTCTTTTCGGACTGGGAATCCTCTTCTCAGGAGTTTCCATGTATCTTTTCGCAAAAGATTTTTTCGGGAAAAAGGGAGGATATATCGCGGCTGTTTTGTATATGTATGCTCCTTACCATGCTGTTGATGTGTATGTACGCGGGGCGTTGTCCGAAAGTTGGGCATTAGTTTTTTTCCCCCTGATCTTTTGGACGTCATATAATTGTTTTACGAAAAAATCATATCTGTGGTTTCTGGGAACAGTGTTTTCTCTCGCAGGTCTTTTTCTCACGCACAACATTATGACACTTCTTTTTACCCCATTTCTTTTCGTGTTCTGGATGTTACTTTTCTTTCAATCAAAACAGAAACTCGCTTTTATGAAAAAGGCGTCCCTGTCTTTCCTCCTTTCTTTCCTTATTTCCTCTTTTTTCCTTCTACCCGCGTTTATCGAAAAGTCGTTTGTTCAAAACACCTTGCTTACCGGACAGTACTTTGATTTTCGGGGACATTTCGTGGGTATCGGTCAGTTTTTTCGGTCTTCTTGGGGATACGGGGGGTCGGTTTGGGGTCCGGAAGACGGTTTTTCCCTGCAGCTTGGAAATATGCACATACTTTTAGGTGGTGTTTCTTTTCTTGTTGCCCTTCTGTCTTTCAGAAAACAAAAGAAGCGTTTTTTTCTACTTATAACGTTCGCCGCGTTTTTCCTTGTCAGCCTTTTTATGCAGCATAACAAATCAACACCGATTTGGTTACGGATAGAGCTTCTTTCTTTTGTCCAATTCCCATGGCGCTTCCTCGGACTCTCGATTTTCTTTCTTTCCTTCCTTGCAGGTTCTGTGGTTTATATACCGCTTCCCAGAAAGGTATGGCTGGGAGTATTTCTCCTCATTCTTACGGTTACGATTATTGTTAACACCTGGTATTTCCATCCGGAAAGAAGAGAAGCCGTCTCAGATGAAGATTATGTATCATCACGTGTTTTGTCCCAGGAGAAAAATCTTCCCAAAGATTATCTTCCTATATGGGTGAAACGGATTCCGGGGGAGCGCATTGAAAAGCCGTTCGCGATCGAAGGGACAAAGATAACCTCGAAGTTAGATGAATTCATGTCGACTCGGTATGTGTATACGGTTGAGGCTACAGCTAGCTCGAATGTGGTTTTCCCGGTGACCTACTTTCCCGGTTGGGAAGCGTCGGTCAATAGCAGAACTGTTCCTACTCAGCCCTCAAGTGAAACTGGTCTTGTTGAACTCACTCTGCCTGAAGGAGTTTCTCGGGTGGACGTAACATTTACGGAAACTCCTATACGCATACTGGGGGATGTCGCAACGATTATCGGTCTTATGTTCTGCGCCCTGTTGAGGAAAAAGTATGAAAAATATTTTGCATCGTAGCGTCTTTTGGTTTCTCATTGTCCTCGTTTTCTCTCTTATCGCGATTATTCCTCTCACAAAGTCGGGGTTCTATCCTCATCACGACGACATTCATATTATCCGTTTGTATGAAATGCATCAGTGTTTTGTAGACCTGCAACTTCCGTGTCGCTGGGTTCCTGACCTTGGGGGATTATACGGATATCCGCTTTTTTTGTTCTACGGACCCTTTCCGTATTATGTCGGTGAATTCTTGTATCTTCTGTCCGGGAGCTTACTTCTATCAGTGAAACTTCTTTTTGCGATTTCTTTTTACGGTTCGATTATCGGTATGTTTCTATTTGCAAAATCATATTTCGGACCAAAAGGAGCGGCAATCGCATCTTTCTTGTATGCGTTTTTGCCGTATCGTGCCGTGGATCTCTATGTCAGGGGAGCAATGGCAGAGCTCTTCGCGCTCATGTGTATCCCTTTCATCTTGTTTGCGATGAAAAAAACCGTCGAGACTCCCAAGGCAAGATATAAAGTCCTTCTTGCTATCTCTCTTTTTGGCCTTCTGACATCCCACAATCTTTCAACCGTGATGTTTGCGCCGCTTCTTGTCGCCTATGCGATTTTTCTTCTGGCGAGAGCAAAAAGGTGGAGATCGGTCCTTCGTATTGGTACGGGTGTTGTGGTAGGTTTTCTTTTATCTTCGTTTTATACGATTCCACAGATCCTTGAGAAAGGTCTCGTTCATGTCGAAACTACAACCATGGGATACTTCGGCTATACTGAACATTTCAAAGGAATAAAAAAGCTCTTTTTTGATCGTTCATTCGGATATGGCGCATCGGTACGGGAGTACCCGGGTGGACCAACCGATGATATGACGTTTCAAATAGGAATCATTCACTGGATTGGGGCGTGTATCGCGGGTGTCGTTGCCCTCTGGCTCTGGAAGAAAGGAAAGAGGAAACTTGCGGTTCTCCTTTTTCTTTTTGAAGCCGTTTTTCTTTTGTCTGTCTTTCTCATCCACCCCAGGTCAATATTCGTCTGGCAGGCACTGCCGTTTCTGGCGTATCTGCAGTTTCCGTGGAGATTTCTTCTTGTTGTAGGTTTTGTAACGAGTTTCCTTGGGGGAGGCATCACGCTTCTTTTTCCTTCCCGGAGAGCACAGATCCTGATGGTGGTCGGAGTATACTTGTTGTGTGGGGTATTCTATTCTTCTTACTTTCAACCCAAAGAATATCTTCAGGTAAATGATGCATATTATTTCAGCCCCCAGGAATGGGACAGACAAATAAAACGGTCTATCTTTGACTTTCTTCCCAAATCAGCAGAAGCTCCTCCGGCTGAACTCGCAACAGTGCCTTATGAGGTTCTTGACGGAGATGTAACAGTCCGTGATTTCTCTAAGAATTCTCAAACAATCTCATTTACAACCGAGGGAACGGGAACCGTTCGCGTCAGCCAATATTACTACCCTGGCTGGATGGCATCTCTTGACGGAAAAACGGAAGGGATAGCATATAATAATCCGCTCGGACTCATGACACTGTCAGTGCCCGAGGGAATACATAAGGTGAACTTCTCGTTCGAGAAGACAGAGGAGCGGAGTATCTCGGATGCTTTAACGCTGGTAGGGATAATGGCTGTGATTTTCATCCTGGGTGGAAGAAAGGTGTTTCATGGAAAGTCCCATTGATATTGAAACGATAAAGAAGCGTGCTCTTCGGGGAGTGATGTCCCTTACGTTTCGGCGTGTTGCGCTTCAGGTCATAAACTTTTTCTCGATCAATATTATTCTCGCGCGGTTTGTCTCTCCTGAAACGCTGGGGATTTTTAATATCGGCGCATCAATTATCGCCTTTTTCGCATTTTTCTCTGACATCGGGCTTGCTGCAGCACTCATTCAAAAGAAAGAAAGACCGTCCCAGGAACACCTGACAACGACATTTTCGATTCAACAGCTCCTTGTCGGGTGTATCACCGGAACGATTTTTGTGCTTGCACCAAAGTTTGCGTCTTGGTATGGGTTAGATCAGTCCGGGATGTGGCTTATTCGTGCTTTAGCCATTTCCTTTTTCCTTTCATCGTTGAAAGTCATCCCTTCTGTTCTTTTGGAGCGGGAACTCAAATTCGATCTTCTGGTCATACCTGAAATCCTTGAAACGATTGCCTTTAACGGCTTACTTATTGGCTTTACAATGGCTGGTTACAATCTCTGGGCGTTTGTCATTGCCTCCTTGGTTCGCGGTGTGGTGGGTACAGTCATTATGTACGTTCTTGCTCCCTGGAGAGTGGGTTTAGGCTTAAGGAGGGATGTCGCAAAAGACCTCCTTTCTTTCGGTATCCCGTTTCAAGTAAATAGTGTTCTGGCACTCCTGAAGGACAGGATCGTTCCTCTCTTTGTCGCTAAAGTAGTGGGTGCAACAGCGATCGGATTTATCACCTGGGCTCAGGCGCTTGCGTTCTTGCCACTTGAGGTGATGAATATCGCCATCCGTATTATGTTTCCGACCTATGCCAGGTTGCAGGAGGATAAAGAACTTCTGACCAAAGCAGTAGAAAAGTCGTTATATTTGACGACACTCTTTTTATATCCTATGCTTGCAGGTCTCATGGCTATCATGCCGGGCGTT
>DATEUZ010000110.1:0-11006 GCA_035282885.1 Patescibacteria group bacterium
TTTCGGTGACGTATCTTTTGAAAGATACGGATGATCTTATCGAACGGCTTGACCACGGAAGAAGTGTTCGCAATTTTGCGTTTGCGTTTTTTGTCTTAGTTCTCGTAACTATTTTAGGCGCGCTTTTAGATGATCGAGTAAAGCTTTCGCGTCAGCTTCTCTCTTCGATTGAATCGAAGGACGATCTTTTAGCCATGGCCTCGCACGAACTCGGCAGCCCTTTAACAAATATTAAAGGATCACTTGCCATTATTCTGAAAGAAAAGGGAGAGACGCTCGAACCCCGACTTAGGTCACTCATAGAGAGGGCCGCGTCTTCTGCTGAGGACCTGATTAATCTTGTCGAAGACTTATTGGTGGTATTTCGATTTGAAAGAAATAAAATGGAGATATACCCAAGGCCGGGACATCTTGATGTGATTGTCGAGCAGGTTGTTCAAAACTTTCAGACCGCAGCGCATCAGAAAGGGGTGACCCTTACCTTTGAAACTCCGACCGGCATGCTTCCGAGGACCGTCTTTGATCCGGAGAAAATCCGTGAAGTATTGAACAATGTAGTAAGTAACGCAGTAAAGTACACAGAGAAAGGATCAGTGACTGTCACTCTTGAGAAGAGGGATGAGACAGAAGAAGTGATTGTTTCGGTGAAAGACACAGGTTATGGAATTAAACAAAGTGATGTGGAAAAATTATTCCAACGGTTTGTCCGTCTCAAGAGAACTGAGAAAGTAGTGAAAGGAACAGGACTCGGTCTTTATATTGCAAAACTCATTGTGGAAGCTCACCACGGTCGAATTTGGGCTGAATCCATTGAGGGGAGAGGGTCGACGTTCTCTTTCTCCTTGCCTCTTCGCTAAGACGTATTCTGGATGCTATGATATCCTCCGCGGACTTAAAGTCCGCGGTTCCCCTAAGGAGTTGGCGTATCAGAGTTCAATTCATCTACGGGCTTTCAGCCCGTAGTTTTCTTGAAATCTGATATAATTCGTACGTATGCAAGAACTTCGCTCCCGACTCCGAGAACTTCAACATATCTTATCTGAATCTCATGCTGTTTTTCCTCCGGATGAACGAAAGAAGGAGATCCGGTTACTCGAGGCGGAATCTGTCAAGCCGAATCTGTGGGACGACTCCTCTCATGCGCAGAAATTGATGCGTAAACTTTCATCTTTGCAAAGAGAGGTTACACGTACTGAGGAACTCACAAAACGCATCACTGAAGCGTTAAGTCTGGTCGATCTGGCGGAGAAGGAAGGAATAAACGAGCAGTATAAGATTCAACATGATCTGGAAAAAGAAATTGCAGCACTCACCAAAGAAGTGAAGGAATTACGGGTGACATACTACTTGTCTGGTCCGTATGACGAGTCAGATGCGCTTTTATCTGTTCACGCCGGTCAAGGGGGAACGGAGGCGATGGACTGGGCTGAAATGCTTCTTCGGATGTATCTTCGGTATGCCGAAAAACAACAGTTTGACGCTCAAATTCTAGACTCTGTTGCCGGAGAAGAAGCGGGAGTGAAAAGTGTCACGATCCAAGTCTCAGGAGAATATGCGTACGGGTATTTAAAAGGGGAAGCAGGTACCCACAGGCTTGTGAGACAGTCCCCTTTTAACGCTGACAACTTGCGTCAAACGTCGTTCGCGCTTGTGGAGGTACTCCCTGTCATTGACGAAGCTGTCGATATAACTCTGCGTCCTGAGGATATTGCCTTTGAGGCGTTCAGATCATCAGGCCACGGCGGTCAAAATGTGAACAAAGTCTCAACCGCTGTTCGCATCAGACATATTTCAACTGGACTGACGGTGACTTGTCAAAGTGAACGATCTCAGGCTCAAAATAGGGAAAATGCGATGAAAATGCTCTATGCAAAACTGTGGGATATAAAACAAAAGGAAATGGAGCAAAAAAAGACTTCGTTGAAAGGTGAGCACAAAATTGCGGGTTGGGGAAATCAAATCCGTTCCTACGTCCTTCATCCATACCACATGGTGAAAGACCTGAGGACAGCATATGAAACAGGGAATACTCAAGCAGTTTTAGATGGTGGAATTCAAGAGTTTATCGAGGCAGAGCTTCAGTTTCTGACGAAATCCCAAAAATAGAAATTGAATTCAAAATTTTTAGTATGGTAGAATGAAGGTCAAGGGGGAAGCATGCAAGACGTTCTGAATCAAGAAAAACCGGAAACAAAGGATCAGGAAAACTTTACTCATCCATTTGAACCTCCAAAGACGCCTCAGAAAAAAACAGTCCCATTCTGGACCGTTCTTGTTTTTGCGGTGATGTTGGGTCTGACTTCAGGATGGTATGTGTCAAATAGCATAAGAAAGCCACAAACGGAACATAAGACGGTCGAGGACGTTGCAACAAAAAAGGGTGATGTGGTCGGACTTCCTGACAAAAGTACGTTCCAGAACGAAGCTGAGGGAATTCTGCAGCGAAACGATGATGGCGAATATAAAGAGGGATCACATGTTTTATTGAGAGATAACAACCCGATTTTGACCGTGTATCTTTCTTCCGCAAGTGTCGATCTCGATCTCTATGTCGGTAAGAAGGTACACGTCTGGGGTGAGACACATAAGGGACAAGAAGTTGCCTGGTTAATGGATGTAGGACTTCTTGAATTGGCAGAATAATCATTCTTTGGGGGAGAATATGACCCATTCTAAAAAAACTGCGTTTCCACACAAAGAATTTCTTATGTATCTCTGTGTTTTTGCTTCATTTCTTGCGTTAGGGTACTTTTTCGGGCAAGTTATCATTATTTCACAAGAAACTGGTGTTGTGCAGGGGACAACACCACGTGTCACGCAAGAGGTTCAACCGTGACGAAAAACCGCAACTCGGACGAAAAACACACCAAAGAAGAAAGTCTTAAGAAACCAATGGTCAAGGTTGACCAAGTTTCAAAGAAATTCGAAAACGGGACGGTTGCACTCGTCGACCTTACGTTTGAAATTCCGACAGAGGAGTTCGCATTTATTGTAGGACCATCGGGAGCAGGAAAAACGACACTCCTTCGCATGTTTATCCGGGACGTCGTTCCAACAGTTGGAGATGTGTTCGTGAATGACTTTCATGTTTCTCATATGAACCAGCAGTCCGTTCCCGATCTTCGGCGGAAAGTAGGAATGGTTTTTCAAGACCTCAAACTTCTTTCCGACAGGACTGTGTTTGAAAACGTAGCTCTTCCTCTTGAGATTGTTGGAATGAAAGATTCGTACGTAGAAGAAACAGTGGATCGGATGTTGCAGTTGGTTGGGCTTTTCGAACGTAAGAATGTTTTTCCGGCTCAACTTTCCGGGGGAGAAATGCAACGGACGGCGATTGCCAGAGCTATGGTGGTAGAACCTGATCTTCTTCTCGCTGATGAACCGACAGGGAACCTCGATCCGGCAACATCGTGGGAGATTGTCAAATTGATGGAAACGATTAATAAACTCGGCACCACGGTGATCATGGCGACCCATAACGTCGATATTGTGAATTCTCTTCCCCACAGGGTCATTTTTCTTCAAGAAGGACGAATCGTCAAAGACCAAAAGGGAGCAAGATATGGAACGGTTTAGTACGGTCCTTCGTCATATGCGGCGTATTCCATATCAGGCACTTGCCGCAATAATCATCATGGCTCTTACGACATTTGCCTCGACTGTTGTTGTCATTGCCGCAGTAACGTCGGCTCGCGTCCTCTCATATTTTGAAACAAAACCACAGATTACAGCTTTTTTTACATACGGGACATCCCAAGAGGACATCCTTGCATTAAAGCAGGAGATGGAAAATACAGGGAAAGTCAGTGAAATTCGGTATGTTTCTCAGCAGGAAGCGTTCGAGATTTATAAAGAACAAAATAAGGATGAACCACTCCTTTTAGAGCAAGTGACTCCGAGCATCCTTCCAGCGTCATTAGAGATCTCGGCAAAAGAGGCAACATACCTTGATTCTCTGCAGCAATTTCTTGGAGGGAAGGAACAGGTCGAGGAAGTTATCTATCAGAAGGATGTCGTAGATTCACTTCTTTCGTGGGGTCGTTTCCTACGACGGGCAGGACTCATTCTCCTCACGTTTCTTCTTCTTGAGTCGGTTCTTATCATCGTTATGGTCACCGGGATGAAGATTGCACTCAAACGATCTGAGATCGAGATCATGAGACTTCTGGGTGCAACGACGTGGTACATTCGGACGCCGTTTCTTCTGGAAGGCGTTTTCTATGGCCTTGTTGGGTCTTTCTTAGCAGTTGCTCTGGTGTCGGTTCTTCTTCTCATTCTCGGTACGAACTTTACTTCGTTTTTTGAGGGTATTCCCGGAGTACCTTTGTCTTGGTATCTCTATCTCCTTGTCTTTGTCGCACAAATGATAGGCGGGATGCTGGTGGGAGCCTTTGGAAGCATGCTTGCGGTGTGGCGGTATTTGCATGAATAAGGATAGGGGGCGAACAAATGCGTCGAACGTTTCTTCCTTTTGTCTTTTTGTTTCTTCTGACCGTTCTTCTTGTCTCTAGACTTGGACAGGGATTTCCTTCGTTTCTCTCTTTTTCGAACGTACAAGCACAGGAAGCAACGCCGTCCGCAAGTGACTTATACGACGATTACCTCAAAAAACAACAGGAAATAGAAGATTTAGAGAAGAAGATTACGGATTTGACAAAGCAAGCAAAAACACTTGCGAATCAGATTTCCTACTTTGATAGCCAAATTCGTCTCACGACACTTCAGATACAGGAGAAAGAAAGAACGCTTCAACGCCTTCAGCAGGAGATAACTGATCTTTCTTATCGGATAGTAAGTCTGGAAGAATCGTTGGAAGCCCTTTCGGGAGTACTCATCGAAAAAGTGCAGCAAACCTATAAAAACCACAGGGTCAATCCTATGCTTCTCCTTCTCTCCTCAAAAAGTTTTTCTGACTTTTCTTCAAGGGTGAAATACCTGGAAGTTGCACAAACGCATGCTCTTGAGGTGATGTATCAAATGCAGGATGCCAAAGATGCATATGAGCTTCAGCAGCAGGTTCTGAAGGAAAAAGAAGACGAGGAAAAAACAGTAAAATTGCAACTAGAAGTAGCGAAAAAATCGCTTGATCAACAAAAAAATGCAAAACAGGTCCTCCTTACTCGGACAAAAAACGATGAATTTGAATACCAGCGACTTCTTGACCAGGCACTTTCTGAACAAAAGGCGATTGAATCAGTCATTTCTCAAACCGCAAAATTATCCAACGGAGTCCAGGTGAATTCCGGAGACATTATCGCGTTTATGGGGAATTCAGGCTATCCCTATTGTTCAAGCGGGGCGCATCTGCATTTCGAAGTTCGCAGTGGAGGAGCCCATGTCAATCCCGGAGGATATCTTAAAAATATTTCCACCTCCTATGCGGATGATCAGGTCGGGAGGATTTCGCCATCCGGCAGTTGGGATTGGCCGATGCTTCCACCCATCAGGCTGACGCAAGAATACGGAAGTACGTTTTGGACGCGGCTTCCGTATTGGCCTTACAGATTCCATACAGGATATGATATGGTTGGGGAGGGAAGTGATGCAATCCGCGCAGTTGCGAGCGGGATGAAATATCGGGCAAGTACGACCTGCGGAAAAGCGGCACTGAACTACGTTGCGATTGATCACGGAAACGGCCTGTGGACATACTACTTCCACGTCAGATAAACAAAGGATTACCGACGGAAACGGTACCCCCAAAAAGGGTACGATCCTTTTTTGTTTACTTCTCCCTTATTTTTTTCTTTCTCCTTTTTTCCTATGTGGATTTCGCGTATGCGACGTTCACCATCACTCCTCATTCTTCTGAAATGAGTGAGGGACAAGAGTACGAGATCGAAGCTACGATGAGCGGTATGACGCAAAACGCGACGTACTTTCTTCGTGTCGGGTTTTCGAAAGAAGGAGAGACGAAATACTTTGGATCCACTTGGACCGAGAGCGGTTGGTACGATGGAACTCCCAGTCCGATAGATTATACAAAGTTTTATCGGGTATCAACCGATGAGACGAGAAGTTGGTTAGGGAAGGTCAAGACAACACTCTCTCTCCCCGATGGATATGAATCAGGGTCGTATGTCCTGAAAGTTAGTAAATATACCGAAGTTGGATCAGGTCCAACGTGGTCTAATGAGGTTCCAGTGACACTTACAAAGAAATTAGTGGAAGAAGAGGAAACTCCTTCAGATACCCCGAGCGAAGAATCTCAGGAGGAATCTTCTTCCTGTCCAGAAGGCATGAAGGTGTGGATAGAGCCTTCATTTTCGACCTATGAACCGGAAGAAGAACAGTGGATAAAAGTGTGTTGGTCAGGACTGAAAAATGAGACAGTGTATTTTTTGAAAGCTGCGTTTTATCACGACGGGACACATACGTATAAAGGACAAACCAAAAATGAAGAAGGAAAGTGGAGAGTTCAGAAGGACTCATATAACACGCAACGAAAGATTGTGACTGACCAGAACGGGAAATGGGAAGGTGATATCTTTGTAAAGATACTCAAAACTGAGGCTATAGACCTTCAAGGAGGAGGTGTCTCTGTGAAAGTAGGGAGATATACAGAAGCTGGATCAGGTCCCACATGGTCAGATCCGGTACCCGTGGAGGTCGCATCGGTCTCTCTGGTAACAGATGGAGATGTCGGGACATCATATCCAAGTGGTGATAATGAAAGTGTCGCATTGGAAAGTGGGAAAGAGACTACAAAAGAAGATGAAGAGGAGAATGAGGAACAAAACATCGATGCTTCACATGCTGTTGTTTTGGCTGAAGCAACGATTTCCTCTGACGTTGCACCGTTACGTATAAAGGATGAGAAGAAGCGTACCGTTTCTCCACTTGCCTTCATGGCAGGTGGATTACTTCTCGCTGCAAGTATCTTTTTCGTTGTATCACGTAGGAAACAGCCTTAAATGATATAATTCCGCCATGAAGAAACTTGTTTCCTGGATCCCGGCATTCTGTTGGGCAGGTTTTGTGTATGTTCTTTCTTCCCAATCGTCAGTGAAGATCAGCTCTTCAACACTCATTGATTTTCTTATTTTTAAATCCTTGCACATTATTGAATATACTGTCCTTTCTTTTCTCGTTCTTTTTGCCTCAAGGACAACGTTAGAAAAGAAAGATGTAAAAGTAGTCCTCTTAAGTTTCTTTTTATCAATGATGTACGCAATCGCTGACGAAACCCACCAACTTTTTGTCGAGACACGGTCTGGTAGACTGAGGGACATTTTTATTGATATGATGGGTGTGCTATTTGGATTAGGAGTTTCATGGAAATTACTACCCACAGTGAAACCGAAACAAAAGAGTTCGCAAAGAAACTGGCCAAGGATATAAAAACCGGAGTTATCGCCCTTTTCGGTGATTTAGGTGCAGGGAAAACAACTTTTGTCCAAGGATTTGTAGAGGGAAAAGAGATTCCTGATAGAGTTATCTCTCCGACGTTTATCCTTATGAGAACCTATGGTAATAGAATTCATCATGTGGATCTGTACAGACTCGAAGGAACGCAAACTGAAGATTTGGGACTTGAAGAGCTCTGGGGTGGAGAGGACATTGTTATAATAGAATGGGCAGAAAAAATACAAAATCATCTTCCTCAACGAAGGGTCGATATTCATTTTACCTATGTTGACGAGCATACCCGTCGAATCACTGTCAATAACAAAGATTAAAGAGATCGCACGTCTTTTTGCGAGAGGAAACATAGGAGTATTCCCGACAGATACGGTCTATGGAGTCGGTTGCGCTCTTTCCCGGGAAGATGCGATCGAGCGCCTCTACCAGATAAAAAAAAGGCCTGAACACCAGCCAACCGCTCTTTTGATCGACTCATTCGCGCAAGTAAAAGAATTTTTTCGTGACGTACCGGAAGAGGCAAAGAGACTTATGAAGACATATTGGCCCGGAGCTCTGACGATTGTTTTTCCTTGTCGCAAAGAGGGCATCTCTTCGCGTCTACAGGGGAAAGGCGGAACAATAGGTGTCAGAATGCCCGATTATGACATATTACGCACAATCATTCGTACACTTGGGGAACCCCTTGTTGCGACATCAGCAAATTTTAAAGGGGAAGAAACACCTGTGTTGTACTCTGACATAAAAAAAGAGTTTCTTGATCTGGTTGATTTTTGTCTTGAGGGGGTAGTAGAGGGAAGCAAAGCCTCAACGGTGGTGGAAATCGTGGACGGCGCGGTCCATGTTCTTCGACAAGGAGATGTCAAGGTATGAAAGTAGTAGTTTTTTTTGATACGACAAGGCGTGATGAGGTCTGTGTATCACTTCAGAAAAAAGAGCGAACCACCGTGTGTAAAGAAGGAAAAGCACAGGATCTTCTTCCCGTTTTTTCTGAGCTTCTTCGAAAAACAAAAACAGAACTTTCGGATATTTCAGAAATTCATATCCATACAGGACCAGGTTCTTTTACGGGTTTAAGAATAGGATGTGCAGTCGCTAATGCGCTTGGGTATGCTCTCAATATACCGGTTAATGGAGAGAAGGTAACAAGCCATCCGGCTGCTCCGATCTACGATAAAAAGGAGGAGACATGAAAGTGTTTGTGACAGGCGGTGCAGGATACATTGGTTCTCACACAGTACGATTACTTCTTGAAAAAGGCCACAAGGTACTGATTTACGACAGCCTGGAGCATGGTCATAAAAAAGCGACACTTGGTGCACCTCTTGTAGTTGGAAAGATTTCCGACAGGAAGAAGCTACACGATGCACTCGTCTCGTTTCGGCCTGATGCAGTTATTCACTTTGCCGCCTATATTGCGATGGGAGAATCAGTCGTAAGTCCGAGTAAATATTTCCAAAATAACGTCACACAGGCACTCACGTTATTTGACGAGATGGTTGCATCAAAAATCAATCGTATTGTCTTTTCGTCGTCAGCTGGCGTGTATGGAAACCCGGTCAGAGTTCCAATACAAGAAGACGATCCGAAACTGCCGACAAATCCGTATGGAGAAACAAAGCTTATGGTTGAAAAGATATTGCAATGGTACGAGAAAGCGTATGGATTGAGGTCAATGTGTATTCGATATTTTAATGCAGCTGGGGCAAGTGTAGACGGAAAGATAGGAGAAAATCACGTACCGGAGACTCACATTATTCCGATTGCAATGCAGGTAGCCCTGGGCCTTCGCGACAAATTTCTTTTGTACGGAGATGATTATGATACGAAGGATGGAACCTGCGTTCGGGATTATATCCATGTCCTTGATTTATCTGAGGCTCATATCCTTGCACTCGATGCACTCTTACAGGAGCATGCAAGTGATGTCTACAACGCAGGCACAGGGTCAGGGTACTCAAATAGAGAGATTCTCGAAGAGGTACAAAGGGTGAGTAAAAAAGATTTCCCGATAGAAGTCACGAGCCGAAGACCCGGAGATGCCAATGTCCTTGTGGCGTCCGTTGATAAGATTAAGAAAGAACTTCATTTCAAGACACAGTATAGTGATCTGACGACGATCATCGAATCAGCGTGGAAATGGCACACGTCTCATCCGAAAGGTTTTTCTTAAGATCGTATTTTCTTACGATACTCTTACACACAAAAGGATATATCTCTGTATATACTATAGTAATCTCACTGAGGATTGACAAATAGGAGGTTATAGTATATATTCGACAAGCATACTGCCCAGTCATGTGAATGATTGGGTATTTTTATTGAAAAGGAGAAAAAAATGAACAAACTGAAATTTTTATCGAAACGGACGATCCTCATTGCACTTGCAGTTATTGTTTTCCTCGCAGTCTCTTATGCGGTTGTACAAAAGGTTCGATCAAATGCGACTACTTCCAAGAATGGCGTGTATTCGAAAATTGTGAAAGTGAATCAGTCTTTTGAATTTGCTGCGAAAGATGAACGGGGAAATGGTACTGATAAAAAAGTGAAGATGACGCTTGTAACTGCAGAACAGACAAACTCGATTCTTGTTAAAGGGAAAAAGTTAAAGGCGAAAAGTGACAAGATGTTTACCATTGTATTACTGGAAATCGAGAACCCTCACCAGGAACGGCTTACCCTCGCACCATTTGAATTGATGCGACTTATTGACAGTCAGGGAAAAATATTTGCTCCAGATGTTCATAACGCTGTCGTCACCTTGCAACCGATCTCAACAAAAAGAGACAGGGTTGGATTTCTCCTTGACAGCAAAGAGAAAACTGTCAAACTGCAAATCGGCGAGATTACAGGTGATAAGAAAGTAATCCAAGTAAAATTCTAAAGAAACATGCCCGAACAACAGGATTACTCCACAAAACGGTTAAGTCAATCATTAGTTCGAGAAATCGGAGAATCACTCCGTGGACTTGAATTTGGAAGCATTGAAATTTACGTCACTGATTCCAGGGTGACACAAATTACGAAACGTACGATCCGTAAAACGATATCCAGAGTGAATTCAAAAGAGGATACTATATTAGAGTCCCGTAGTAAATAAGGATTCGAATCTAGAAATGTATTGACAAAGTGATTGGGCATACGTATAATGACTATAATCTGCCCAAAAACAAAAAAACTGTCCTATAGATAGTGTTTAGTAATCCATAGTTGGATTTGCTGACCGCACACGGAGGCAACCAAGAAAACACGTACGTGTTATTCAGGTTGCCTTTTTTGATTGCTCCAGACATGGAGGAAAATAAAACGAGAAAGGAGGTGAACAAGATGAAGAAAGTAAGACAACTACTCTCCGTCATATCGGTTTTCTCTCTTATTCTTTTTTCCACAGTAGCTCCAGTTGCAGGTGTTGAACGACATGCTTCGAATGAAAATACCGGAGCAGAATCGGAAAATACTGCTGTAATTGAAGAACAGAAAGAGACAGAAGTAAGAAACGAAAACAATGCAGATGTTGATAACGATGCAAGTGCTTACGGCTATACAGGCGAAAACACAGCATCCTACAACACTGGTGGCGGTGAGGTAAAAACAGGTGATGCCAGCGCATCAGTCAACGTGACGACAACCGTAAATACAAATGA
>DATEUZ010000111.1:0-2469 GCA_035282885.1 Patescibacteria group bacterium
TTAAGTTTCGTCTTACTTGTCCTCCCTGGAATTTGGTTTCTCTTGAGAGAGTATCAAAAACAACGTATCTTTAGTTTCCTGAACCCATACGCTGATCCCCTTGGAACAGGATACAATGTTATCCAGTCGACAATAGCCGTAGGATCTGGTCAACTGTTCGGAAGGGGTCTTGGAAGGGGGACCCAGTCTCGTCTTCAGTTTCTTCCCGAATATCATACTGACTTTATTTTTGCAACGCTCGCGGAAGAGCTTGGTTTCTTTGGATCGATTTTATTACTTTTCCTATTCTTTTTCCTCATTTTCCATGTCTTTGAAACGGCACGTTCTGCACCGAATACGTTTGGGGTTTTTATCGCCATCGGAGTAGGGGCAATGATTCTTTTTCAGGTCTGCGTAAATGTCGGAATGAATATAGGGATCATTCCAATCACCGGGATTACTCTTCCATTGGTCTCCTACGGTGGGTCTTCTCTTCTTGCGACACTCATTTCACTCGGACTCGTCGCATCGGTTTTTTGTAAGAAAAGACAAGACCAAGCGTTACGGCTTCAATAACCGAGTGAGCGAGCTTGATTTTTTGTGCACGTGAGGATATAATCACGTGCATGTACGCAATCTTCGAAAAAGACAGCCATCAATACAAAGTAACAGAGGGAGACGTCATTGACGTCGGTAATGTGACTGAAAAAGAGGGCGAAACGATTGTGTTCTCTCATGTTCTCCTTGTTGGAAACGATTCTGATATTCAGGTAGGACAACCGTATCTTCCGAGCGTACAGGTGAAAGGAATTGTTCTTCTTCGAAGGAAATCACCGAAGATACACATTCTCCGGTTTCAGGCGAAGTCCAGGTCCCGAACAAAGAAAGGCTATCGAGAAGATCGGGCAAGCATAAAAATTCAAAAAATTGAAACGATTGGCGAAAAGAAAACTCCTTTATCTCAAAAGTCATCTGTTAAAAAACCTCCAAAAGTAGCGAAAAAGAAAAAGGAATAATAAATCCTTTCTATGCACTCGACACCGACCTTTCTTTTTGTTCTCGGAAGGGTAACAGCCCTTGCAAAAAGTGAATTCCATCATCTTCTTCAAAGGTACGCTCTTTCCCCAAAAATTGTCTATGAGGATACAAAAATCATCATAGCTAGCTTTCCTATTGAACCTCCTCTGTTCTGGGAGGAGGCAGGAGGACTTATACGGGTTGCTCGATACCAATCTTCTTCTTCATTAGTATCACTTCCTCACTTTTTGTTGTCCGTCTCGAAGGAGAAAAAGATAACTTTTGGTCTTTCTCTCGTGGATGGGCAAAAGGAGAAGATACATACTATCGCAGCCGAGGTAAAAGACGAGTTGGAAAAACAAGGGAACAGCGTGCGATATGTCCTCCCAGAGAAGAACGGATATCTTTCTTCCGTGCAAGTTCAAAGGAATAAATTACTCGAACATCATTCCTCGGTTATCCTCAAAGAGAAGAAGGAAAAGGAGAACTCCTCAGATAACTACGAAATTTTTGTTGACGAGTGGGTACAGCCGTTTGAGGCGTTTGCTCAAAGAGATTATCAAAGACCGTATACTGATCCCAAGCGAGGAATGTTGCCACCAAAAGTATCCCGCATGATGGTCAACCTTGCTCTTCCAAAGGTCCCTTCCAAGAGTTACATTGTGTACGATCCTTTTTGTGGATCAGGGACGATCCTTCTTGAGGCTCTAAACCTTGGTTTTGATATTCTCGGATCAGATATCGCGAAAGAATGCGTTGAGGGAACACGAAAAAATCTCGACTGGTTAAGAAGAATTTCTCCAAACGAAGCGTTGAAAGAGGAAGAAATCCCGCAAAAAATATTTCAGAGTGACGCGGTGCGTATCGGTGAGAGAGTCGGAAAAGCAGTTGATGCTATTGTGACCGAGCCTTTCCTTGGACGTCTCTTCATCAGCCCGCCGACCCCCGGACGTGCTGAGAACACCATAAAAGGACTGGGAAAACTCTATCTTGGTTTCTTTAGAGTGGCTAAAACTGTTTTGAAGAAAGAGGGAAGGATTGCGATCATCTTCCCACGGATAAGAAGTACGACCAATGTCTATACAATCCCACAGGGTATCATTTCAAAAATCGAAACCCTGGGATATACACTCGAAGAAGACCCGCTTCTTTACGACAGACCTCATGCGATCGTCCAAAGATTGATTTATATATTCGGTCGTGTGTAACCCCGTTGACAGCTGTGAAAATATTGGCTACAATTGGCCAGATGCGTGTGAAAAACTGAAAGGAGAAAGAAAATGGCACATATTAAATCAGGCGGAAAAGTTCGGCAAGGCGGAAATGTTGCCGGAAGGAGACTTGGAGTCAAAGTTGCATCAGGTGAGAAAGTCCGTACGGGAAGTATTTTAGTGAGACAACGTGGAACCAACTGTCATGCGGGAAAGAATGTTGGTACAGGAAGTGACTATACCCTTTTTGCCCTGAAAGATG
>DATEUZ010000112.1:0-4914 GCA_035282885.1 Patescibacteria group bacterium
GAAATGCCGGAGATACCTTCCTATCACACACCTTTGACGCTTACTCTTGTCAGACCGCAGGGAGGCGAGAGCACAAATGGAGTTTTTGAGATTCAGTGGGTGGCAACCGGAGATGACGTGACGATTCATCTCTCCTACAGTGTCAACGGACAAGCTTGGAAAATAGTAGCAACAGGACTTGCAAACAGCGGGGCATACCTCTGGGATACGACTCAGATTCCTGACACGAGTGATGCAGTCATTCTCGTTCAAGCGCAAGACCGATGGGATGAAAGTACAGCTGTTACCTCAGGAGCATTTCTTATTGATAACAAAGCGCCTTCGTCTTTTCACCTGAGTAGCGAAACGATACAAGGGAACACGCTGATTTTTTCCTGGCAACGGGCGCAAGATACGGTGTCCCAGGTGTTGTACAAGGTCAACCTTGACGGGCAGGTCATTGCAGAGAATCTGACACAGACATTTTTCAACATTGCAATTCCGCAGGATTGGTACGGTCGTTCTCATACCTGGTCTGTTGTGGCGGTTGACTCGATGAACCATACACAGATTTCTGAAGAGATAAGGCGATTTGAATTGACTCAAGAATCAATTCAAGAGGTTTCGGTTGAAGAAAATAAAACAGATGAAGAGCCGCTATCTGTCGGAGAAACAATTGTTGAGAAAAAGGAATACCCACAAGGACAGGTACCTATACCGATCGCTCAGGCTCCAAAAGAGTTTTTGGATTCACAGCAAGTGGTTGGAACGATCGTGAGAAAAGTCGAAGAAAACGGAGAAATCGCAACAACGGGTGGCCTTGCGTTCGGATTGTATTCTTTCCTAACCAGTATTCCGTCTTTTGCGGTGACGCCTCTTTTGAAAGGATTTACGACGTCTGACCTTGCATCCTTGCCGCAGCGGCTTTTTACCCTGTTTCTTGCGCTCCTTTTACGTCAGAAGAAACGCATGAAACCTTGGGGAGTCGTCTATGACTCAATTACCAAACTTCCGGTTGACCCGGCAGTGGTGACGTTGAAAAATGAAAAAGGAAAAGACCTTTCTACCCGTATCACAGACATAGACGGACGATTTGGATTTCTTGTTGACCCGGGGAACTACACGGTTGAGGTAAGAAAGGCGAATTATTTTTTTCCGTCGAAAGTCGTGTTAGCAGATCATGACGAAGTCTACGATAAAATCTACCATGGAGAATCGGTCCCGATCGCAAAAAGCGGGCAAGTGATTACCGTGAATATTCCTATTGATCCGATTGGTTTTGACTGGAACCAGGCAAAGAAATTCAGTTTTTACGCGGCAATTTGGCAACGGGTCATGTTCCGAGTTTCAAGTGTTCTTTTTTACATCGGATTTCTTTTGTCGATTATCTGGGTGACGGCACGTACCTCGGGACTCAATATTGCCATTTTCGGACTCTATCTTCTCTTTTTTGGCTTAAGACTGTTTGTCCTGAAGCCCAAGACGTACGGAGTCGTGTTTGACCATGAACGAAATCCGATTCCCTACGCCCTGGTGAAAGTTTTTTCAACAGAGCAGAAGGTGATGGTTGCTGCCAGTGCAACAGACGAGAAGGGAAGATACTATTTATTATTTCCCTATCCCGGATCGTTTTTCTATACTGTTTCGGTAAAAAATCAGGATGGGAGTTATACAGAAGTATTCCATTCTGATGTTGCCGGTATTTCTGCTAAGGATAAAGCAATCCTCAATAAAGACGTGTTTCTTGTATAATCCTGTGAAGAATATGAAAGTAAGTCAGAAACGTTTTCCGCTTGTTATCGTCGTCGAAGATGTACGGAGCCTGTATAATGTGGGAGCTTTTTTTCGAGCTGCGGATGCGCTGAATGTACAGAAGCTTTTTTTATGCGGCATTACGGGGTATCCTCCAATCCCTCATGACCGGAGGTTACCTTCTGTTCAAAAAAGGGTGATGACTCAGATTGAAAAAACCGCACTTGGGACAAGGGAAAGTGTTCCCTGGGAGTATCAGGAAGATACGGTTTCGTGTCTCAAGCACATCAAAAAGGAAGGATTTACGATCGTTGCAGTAGAACAGACACGAGGAAGTGTTCCATATACGACATTCTCTTTTTCCTTTCCTCTTTGTCTTATTTTCGGTCATGAGAAAGACGGAGTGAAGCCCTCGACCCTGGGGTTCTCCGATGCGGTTGTGCATATTCCCATGGGTGGAAAAGCAAGATCACTGAATGTCGTCGTTGCGTGTGCAATTGTGGCATTTGAAGCAAAAAGGCAGTATGAGAACATTGACAGAAGAATTGGATAATCAGTACGATACATATGACATGGTAAAACGATTTTTTGTTGTCGCAGGCACCTTTGTGTTCTTTCTTGCATATTCAGCCCTTCGGGTGTTTGCCTCAGAGGGAGTAGCGTCGGGGGATGTGGAGACAAACGCGTTATCCGGATCGACGCTTTCTCCGGAAGTAATGAGTAACGCGCTTTCTTTTTTTCTGGGATTTTTTAGCGGTCTTTTCTTACTCGGGTTTCTTCATTGGGATCATTCATCTTACGGCCGACAGAAGAAAAGGACGAATCCAGAACCATGACAAATCGCAAGTCACCTTTGTACACACGGAAAGGTGATACGGGGAAGACATCTCTTCTTTTTGGTGAACGAGTGTCCAAGGCCTCTCTTCGGGTTGATGCTTTAGGATCGCTTGATGAAGCGAATGCGATGCTCGGAGTCTGTTTGGGACATTGTACGAACGAGACACTCCAGAATCACATTGAAACAATTCAAAGACATCTCTTTCAAATAGGAGCGATGCTTGCGAGCAAAGGGAAAAACCTCCCGGCCGGACAATCACCTCGCATCAAGGCCTCTGATGTAGAATGGTTGGAACACATTATTGATCTTTTTGATTCACAGACTCCTCCCTTGTACGGATTTATCTTGCCCGGAGGGACCCACTTAGGGGCGCATCTTCATTTTGCAAGGGCGGTTGTCCGGAGAGGTGAAAGAAAAGTCACTGCGCTCCACGAACAGGAAGCCCAGGACCCACAGGTTCTCGCGTATCTCAATAGGCTGTCTGATTTTCTTTTTGCGCTTGCCAGATTTGTTAATCACCAGGATGAAGTCAACGAAAAGCCCTGGAAATCTTAATCAAGCGTTAATCTCTTTTTAATCATTCCTTAATGAACATTTTGTATAGTAGAACATTCGCCTCATACGTATGGGAACTGTGATTGATGAGGTAGACAATAAGGATCAGGAATTCTCAAGCCCGGCTGTTGGGTTTCTTATTTTATTCCTCCTTTGTACGGTATTTCTCCTTGCCCTTCTTTTTTTTGCCTAAACGGGCAGGAGAAAAAATACGTTACAATACCCGGTATGCATATCACATCTTCTAAGATTGGACGTGTTCACAGGAAACTTGTAGCCTGGTTTCACATCCACGGACGCAGACTTCCCTGGAGGGAAACAGATGACCCGTATGCCATCCTCGTCTCTGAACTCATGCTCCAACAGACCCAAGTCTCCCGAGTCCTCCCCAAATATAAGGAATTTCTCAAAAAGTACTCCACGAAAGAGGCGCTTGGAAGCGCATCACTTTCAGATGTTTTTTCGATGTGGTCTGGTTTAGGGTATAACAGACGGGCGAAATATCTCTGGCAGATTGCCCGAAAAACAGCACACAAGGATTTTCCCAAGACGTTTTCGGGATTAACCGATCTTCCCGGAGTGGGTGAAAATACAGCCTGTGCGGTTCTTTCTTTTGCGTATCATAAACCCTATCCGATCCTTGACGTCAACGCGAAACGCGTTCTTTCGCGACTTTTTTTCGGAGAAGAAACAACGACGATAAAAACATCTTGGTTTCGGTTTGCGAAAACAATGCTCCCGAAAGAGACAAAAAGGCAGTATGGGTGGAACCAGGCGCTGATGGATCTTGGCGCCCTCGTGTGTGTGCAAAAAAGTCCTCTCTGCAGAAGGTGTCCTCTTCTTTCAGAGTGCGTGTTTGGCAAAACATTTGTAAGCGGAGAAACGAAGACAACGCCTTTGAAAAAGAAAAAACACGTTCCATTTTCAGAGAGCCGTCGATTCGTCAGAGGTCAGATTGTGAAGATTCTTTTGCACCACCGTCGCGGAGCATTTTTGCATCAGACTGAGATTGCAAAAAGAATAACGCTTACTCAAAAACAGAAAGAAGAGTTTTTCTTTATCCTCGAAACACTTGTTGACGAGGGGATGCTTGAGAGATCTTCCAAAGACGTATCTTTTTACCGTCTTCCCAGCTCGAATTGACAGGTATGGGATGTTGTACTATGCTGATCCAGAGTCTGGGCGGAAAGGAAGGTAAAAGCCATGTGTAAAGATTGTGGCTGCGGTGAAGAAGAATCCGAGGGTGATTAGGAAACGGACATTCTTAACTTGACGGTTATTTTCATTTCTTGGTAAGCTTTTTAAGAAGAGGCTTCTTTGGTAACTATCAATACACTTCAGTGGAAAATCGGTGGCCCTGCTGGACTTGGCATAAAAACGACAGGTGAAATGTTTGCCCGTCTTTGTATGCACGCAGGACTTCATGTCTTCGGTTATACAGAATACCCGTCTCTTATCCGCGGTGGACATAATACCTATCAAGCCTATGTTTCAGAGAAAAAAATCAGAGCGCAGGTGCATTTGGTTGATGTTCTTATCGCTTTGAATAAGGAAACAATTTCCTTGCACCTCGATGAGTTGGCTGATCAGGCTGCGATTATTTATGACATCGATAAGGTTCAGGTTGACGACATCGACCTGAAAGGGAAACAGCTTCGTTTTTATCCCATTCCTTTGACCAAATGCGCGAAAGAATCAGGCGGTTCTGATGTCATGATGAATAATGTCGCACTCGGCGCAACAATGGCTGTCCTTGATTATGATATCGCGAACTTGCATGCTCTCATCGA
>DATEUZ010000113.1:0-12970 GCA_035282885.1 Patescibacteria group bacterium
GGATAAAGGGAGGTGAGTTGCCCTCCGGGTTTTTTCTCAGCTTCTAACACAAGTGTGTTCAAATGACGTTCGGCAGAAAGAATTCCTGCGGTTAATCCTGCAGGACCAGCGCCGACGATAATGAGATCATACAGCGTAGCCATCTCACTTAGTATACTAAAAGAGGAACTCTCGGAAAAGGGAAAGGTTACTCTTGTTCCAGAGGGATACTGAAGAAAAAAGTGGCTCCTTTTCCCTCGTCAGATTCAACCCAGATGTGTCCGCCATGCATGACAACAATTGATTTAGCAATATAAAGACCCAGCCCTGTTCCTTTCGCTCCTGCTTTAAGCCGTTCAGTGACACGGAAAAATTTTTCAAAAAGATGCTGTTGATCTTCTTTTGAAATCCCAATTCCGGTATCGGCTATGGATGTTACGATGTTGTTTTGTTCCGTTCGATAGGAGACGGTGATCGTTCCTTCATTCGGCGTAAATGTGATTGCGTTTGACAGAAGGTTGTTGATAATTTCTGAGATGCGGAGACGGTCGACATATGCAAAGAGTGTTTCTTTGGGTTCCTGAAGAAGAACTCGTTGGTTTTTGACTCCAGCACGATCTCTGATGAGATCAACGCATCCCCTGACGATTTTTCCCCATTCTTCATTTTGTTGACGAAGTGCCAAATTCCCTCGCTCAATCTGGGTCACATTGAGAAGGTTTTCTATAAGCGAGGAAAGTTGCTCAACGCTAATCATGGCTCGAGAAAGCATGTTTTTCAGCTCGACTTCTTCTTCAGTTTCTGCGTGTGTGAAGTGTTCATGAACGAGAGAAAGATATCCCTTAATCGAGGTGAGGGGAGTCCGAAGCTCGTGGGCTGCCATGGCAACAAAGTCAAGCTTCATTTCTTCAAGCTGTTTTGTGCCGCTTTCATCGCGTAGGAGATACACGATTTTTCCTTCCCCTTCAGCACACCTGATGACTGAAAGATTCGTTTCTCTATATGTCAGTCTCGCTTCTTCTTGGGGGGCAAGATGGAGGAGAGAGAAGGATTGTTTGTTCAGGGAAAAAGGACCAAGTTCATTCACATTTTTGCCGTCTAACTCTTCTTTCTTTTTTATGAGGAGTGTTTGCGCGGCAAGGTTTGACGAAAGAATCAATCCATTCGTATCGCAGACCAGGATTCCCTCGGTCAAATGGTCAAAAATGTTACACGAGTTGTGCTGCATAAGAGGAATTGACCTTTTTCGTTATCTATAGTGTAATATAGATGAAGGAGAACTCACAAGCCCTATGATCCTGGATATCGCGAAACGCATCGCCCGCAAAAAATCAGCACTTTTTTTCCTCGCCTTGTTTCTTTATATCTTTGTGACGTGGTGGCCTCTCCCGGATACCTTTGAAGAAGCACAAGGGCTTCCTCATGCAGATTTTTATCTCTATATGTTCGTCGGAACGCTTGGTGCTTTGAATGGATTTCGGATTGCTTTTAAATGGGGAGGACTCAAAAGTAAACTTGGGAAAGGAATCTTTTTCTTATCCGCTGCTCTACTGAGTCAAGACATCGGGGGATTTATCTGGCTTTATTTTAACAAGGTGTTCTTGAACGATTTACCTTACCCTGGTTTACCGGACATTGGATACTTTGGTGTCATCCCTTTAAGTGTTATCGCGCTTCTAAACTTTGCAGATCTTGCGGGAACAAAGTTCTCACTCCGAACGGTGAAAGGAGTTTTTACTGCTGTCGGAATCGCATTGGTGATGATCATCACTTCGTACGTGCTATTCTTGAAGGATGTCCAGCCAGACTTTCAAGATCCGATCCGTACGTTTCTTGATTTTGGATACCCTCTCGGAGAAGCATTAGTATTTGCCCTTGCACTTATTGTCTATACGTTAACCACAAAAACATTGGGTGGAGCAATACGTACACCGATGATTTTTATGATTGGAACATTTTTCATTTTGTTTCTTTCTGACTATACATTTGCGTATACCGCCGGAAAAGGAACGTATTATGATGGGAACTGGGTTGATATGCTCTATGCAACATATGGATGTATGACAAGTATAGCTCTTATTTTGTTTGAGGATCTTGAAGAGCAGAAGACATGAGTGATACGTTTATGACGCTTATCAAAATGATTGTTTCTGTTCACAAAGAACTGATCGGACCATATGCGATTCAGGTCGCAAATCGTGTTTCTGGCCTTTCTGTCTCAAAGGATCTTGCAACGATTGATGTCCAGCGAGAAGAAAAAGTCATTACAGGTGAACTCGTTCAAGAATATAAGAAACTGTTCGGAAATACTTCAATAGAACTGTGTAAAGAAGCATTGCAGGAACTTTTACCCAACGTAACAGGAGAACAACTGCCGGAGGAACTAAGATAAGTGATACTATAATGAGGATTACGAAACCTGCTTTATTTCTCACCGGTTTTTATGTAGCGCTTATCGTTTGGTGGCTCACAATACAATACTCTGGAATAACTGACACGCTTGTCAATTTTGCTTTTGCTTTTGCTCTCGGGCTTCTACCTCTCATTGGCGGTTTTTGGGGACTGGCACAAGCTAAAAAATATGGCATGTTGAAAAGTGTGTTAGGTAAGGCGTTAACTTTTCTCTCTTCTGGTCTTATCACTTGGGGTTTTGGGGAGATGATCTGGTCTTATTATAACCTTATTTTACATGTTGAAGTTCCTTACCCGTCCTGGGCTGATGCAAGCTTTATTTTAAGTTGGCCTCTTTGGACGATAGGTATGGTTTTCCTATCTGCTGCAACGGGGGCAAAGTTTGGTCTAAGAAGTAGAAATGGGAGATTACTCCTTTTTATCATCCCTCTGGCCGTCATTATTTTGTCATACTATCTTTTGGTCCAAGTTGCTCGACAGGGATCTTTTGAGTTGACAGGAGGGGCACTAAAGATATTCTTCGATCTAGTCTATCCCATTTGGGATGTTATCATTCTTACTGTTACTATTCTCGTTTATGGTTTATCCGTTAAATCACTCGGTGGGAGATTAAAATTTCCAGTTATTATTACTCTTTTGGGTTTCGTTGTAAATTATTTCGCAGACTTTAGTTTTTCTTATACGACAACTATTGAGACCTTCTATAACGGGAGTTTGACTGATTTGCTCTTTACCACAGCAATGTTTTTATTAAGTTTTGGGGTAAATAGTCTGGACATAAGAGAGTAGTGTAGGAAGCATATGAATGACGACACTGAAAAATTAGTAAGATTGATTATTTCTGTTCACAAAGAACTTATTGGTCCTTATGCAATAGAGAAGGCAAATAAGGTCGAAGGGCTTACTGTTTCTTATGACCTTCAGCAGATAGAAATACAGGGAGATACAAAGGAAATAGTGAATAAACTTGTTAAACAATATCTAGGAATTTTTGGAAACACTTCCATTCAACTTTGTAAAGAAGCACGAGAAGACCTTCTTCCGTCTTTCCCGAAAGAAAACCTGCCAGAAATTCTTCAGTAAGGAAAGGATACGCCCGATGTTATGGAGCTACATCAATGGGAAGTTCGTTCCCAAAGAAGAAGCTATGGTCCACGCAGATGACCTTGGTTTACTTCGAGGTTATGGGGTTTTTGACTTTTTCCGTACCTATAATGGAAAGCCATTTCTTCTCCACGAACACCTGGACCGTTTTGAGTCTTCGGCACAAGAGCTTGGACTGAACGTTCCGCTTCCACGACCTTCCCTGGAGAAGATAATCAAAGAGCTTCTCTTAAAAAGTGAGATGGAAAACGCATCGTTTCGTCTCATTCTGACAGGAGGTCGGACGGAGGACGGAATGAATTTTAACCCTGACACGCCGACCTTCATCATTCTTGTTGAAAAACCTCATGCCTTAGCGCAGTCGTGCTATACGGATGGTGTGAAACTTATGACGCATGAGTTTCTTCGGGAAATTCCGCCGGCGAAGGTATTGAACTATATTACCGCTGTAAAACTGCAACCGAAGAAAAAGAGAGAGGGAGCCCTTGAAATTCTCTATACCTGGCAAGGGAGAGTACTCGAGGCAACCACGAGTAATTTTTTCTTGTTTCGTGGAGATACACTTGTGACTCCAAAGCGTGACGTTCTTATCGGAATGACACGAGACTTTGTCTTGGGTCTTGCCAGGAAGGTATACAAGATAGAGGAGAGGGACCTATATGTGAGTGAGTTGAAAGAAGCTGATGAGGCATTTATCACAGCAACAAACAAAGAAATCGTTCCTGTTGTACGAATCAATGCGATAACAGTCGGGAATGGGCAAGTAGGGGAACGGACAAAAGTGTTGCTGAAGAAGTTTCACGAGCATACCCGTTCCTATGAGAAAGAAGCATTCTATGCCTGAAGCGGATCTTTTGTATTATATGAAAGGAATTCTTCTGTATCTACCTTATGTTCCAGCGTCCGTATTTTTCTTTTCGTTTCTGTATTTTTACTTCTTTACAGAGGGTGCCTCTTTATTGAAGGCGGCAGGATTTGCGATTTTTTCTGTGGTGGGTCTTGCGTTTGTGTTTCTTCTCTTTAATCCCGGGATGGACGAGTTGTGGCTGCCAAGATGGGTATGGTTTCCGTCCCTTGAGCATGTCTTCTTCCAGAGGTGATCGGCGGTGTTATTTTTTTTGGCTGAGGATTGCCACGGTATCTTCTTTCCCGAACGTCTTTGAAGACTTTTGTATCTCTTTCTCGTTCAGAATGACAAATCCAGTAGCTTTTAGAAAGTTTCTGGTTTGGTACAGGTTATAGGCGGAGAAGTACATGGGTTCCCCGAAAAACTCTTCAACAACCTCATGCCCTCCGACATTGGTGACAAGAAGGAAAAAACCATTCGGTTTGAGCGCGGATTTGATCTTTTCAAGGGCAGGAATAATATCACTATTTGGAAGGTGAACGAATGTGTAAAAAGACACAACACCTTCATACTCTTCCTCGAAAAGCATATCTGTAACTGACTGTTCAATAAAACGGCCTTGAGGAACATTCATCCGCGCGCGTTCAACCATTGTTTCTGAGATATCTACTCCGGTGACGTGGTAGCCCCCTTGAACAAGCTCTCTTGCGACAGGAATCCCTGTCCCTGAACCGGCGTCAAGCACATGCGCACCGGCCGGGAGTTTTGCACAGAAAAGTTGAAAGATTTCTTTCAATTGTGGAACTTTGAAGTGGTCAACAAGATATTTTGCACCAATCTTGTTATACCCTTCTTTGACTATGTGGCGAGGATGAATTTGAGTCATAATGATCTTAGTATAGAAAATGTTTCACTCTTTGACAACTACGGGAGTGCCCTCTGGTGCCCACTCGTAGACATATTTCGCATCGTCGGGCTCGAAGTTGATACATCCCAAACTTTTTTGTTTTCCGAACTCATTATGCCAGTACGCACCGTGCAAATACATCGGCACACCCCATCTTCCATAGGCGAATTTCATATTGTACGGAACATGATACAAAGGAGCATACACCCCGGGAATGGACATCGTGGTCGTGGGAAGCTTTTCAAGGATTTTATATGTTCCTTTTGGGGTTTCCCATCCGGCACGACCTGAAGAAATAAGAATGATTTGCGTCGCGACGTTATCTTCAAACAGCGTCGCTGTCTGGTGATCGAGTGAAACTTCGATCTTTTTTTCCCAACGTGTATCAGCATACAAAGGCAAGGGAGAATCGGAAAGGGGGGTTGTCTCTACTTTGTTCATCTGGGCAAGTTTCTCTCCTATAGGGACAAAACTGACTTCGTTTGGTGTGAGGACTTCAATCTTCCTATTTATTTCTTCTTTTTCGTAGATTCCATCGGCCTCTTTATCGACGAAAAGAAGCGCGTGTTCAAAAAGATAATACTTTTTTCCATTTTCCTCCGTGAGTATTGCTTTGGGCTTTCCGAAGAAAGCATCCCTGCCGTTTTTCCGAAAGAAACGAAAGATGGCTTGATCTTCTTGCAGGGTGTCTTCCTGTAACGGAGAACTCGTGATGGCACTCTCGAGAAACTGTGTAGGATTATTCAGAATGAGGGCATCGATTGCGCCAGGCTTTGTTTCTTGCGTTTGCACATCTTGCTCAAGAACCATATGTTCGAAATACTGTCTGCTTTTTCCTGAAGCGGTATACACTTCAGAGACGGGGTTTCCGAGGAAACGTTCTTTTCGATGCATTCTCCAGTACTCAAAAAACGTGCCAAAAAGGGAATGACCTGTATCGGAAATGAAAAAAGCCTGTTTTTCCCGGATAAGATGAGACGAGGGTTGCTCTTTCCTTTTTGTAATAACCTCAACGACAGAGAAAGAGGAATTTTTATCTTCTTTTTGAGAAGCCTGATGAAAATTATTGCGCAACAGCGAGACATACAGAGCACTGCCTGTAAGAACTGCACACGTTCCGATAAGGAAAGTCTTTTTATCCTTTTCCATACATACTTATTACAAGGGCAGCCATGTAAGACAGAAACCCCACGCTTCAGTGTGGGGAGGATGTCATTTATACTCGTGATAATCAGTTTTGGTAATGGAATCGAAAGTAAATTTGGGATGGTCCCACGCAACAGCAATTACGGTTTCCAGCTTATCAAAAGAGAAGTTCTTGTCATCGAACCGATTCATTTCTTTTCCTTCAACCTGAACCGCACCAGGGAAAATATCCGTATAGACACGCTCTTCGCTATCCCTTTTTTCGAAACCGATGAAAGTCGTTCCACGCGTTTTCCGTATCCTTGCGCGTATAAAAGGCTCTCCATTCGTGTTCTGTTGCCCTTGCTTCACAAAAAGTGCACCAAGCTTCGCCAACTTTTGTGGGAATTTCTTATTCAGAAGTGGGGAAATCTCCAGTTCCTGTACTGGAAGAAAGTATTTTGTCGGAACAAAAAAGTACCGTATCTCCTGATTTTCTGTTTGAAACAGCTCTTCTCTTACTTTTGAAAGAAGTTCGTCTACGCGGAAGCGTTCGCATGCGTCAAGCACCTTCCGAAATTCAGCCAAAAGATCACTGTAACGTACTTCGGCTTCAGGATACGGCGGAATGGTTGTCTGTTTTACTTTCGGCTTTTCGAGATGTTCACGGATACTCATGCATTCCTCCCATTCCTTCACAACATTCCATGTCTTGTTCTCTTTGAACTCGAATTTTCAATGTTCCTTCTTTCGGGAAAACAGAGGCAGTTGAAATCCCTTCTTGTTCTGCGAGAAACCGAGCCATGGGAAAGACAGCAACCTCACCCGGCAGGATTCTTGTGGAATGAGGTTCTTGTCGCGGCGGAAGTAATACAAGCCGGACGTTTTCAAAATACTGGACCGTGCCGTCTTCATCCTCAGTGGCATCTGATATGGGTTCTCCGCAAAAATCATCTCCCATGTCTTTACAAAACCATTCCATAGACGGAAGAACCTTTGGGGATTCTTTCAGTTCGAAACCGATTTTTTCTGCGTATTCACGAACCAGCGGTCCGATATGCGTTCCTGATTCATCCTGATCAATCCGGACGTTTTCAAAATACTGGACAGTTTTTCCATCCGAAACCTGCGGTTCGGTTATGGGAAGGCCAAGGCGGGTGTCTGGTTTTTTAAACGTTTTCCAGAAAGTAAGGAAATTTCCTTCCAGGTGGTGTCCTGTTTGGGAAAAATACACACGGTCAATATCCCGATTTTGGAGTTCTTCAAGTGAAAGTTCGAAGGAAAAAGAAAACGGTTGTGGCGTCGGTGAAAGTTTTTTTTCGGTTTTGGGGAAAGAAGAAGATACACCCTCCTGAGAGGAGAGAAGCTTGATGGTGCCGAAAGTTGTTGCTGCTATCAGCCCCACCCCGAAGATTGTGCCGAGAAGCAACTTCTTTTCTTTATTCACACACGTTCCTTAGGCAGGTCTTGTGTGGAGTATTCTTTGTTAAGTTACTCTTCATCATACTGTACTTTTTTCAATCCGTCAAATACTATAAGACATAGAGTCGAAGCTAGCCTACGACGCTTGCAAAAGGAAAGAATCGTTTCTACGAAAAGCGGAAAGAACAAGAGGGATGAATTGAAGCTATTGCAACATGTTCCTTTGAGGGTTTTAAAGCACCGACTTCTGTCTGTGGAAAATGTTACACTGAAAAAAGATGGAGATTATACGAAACATTTTTTCTTTTCTTACGCAGCTTGCGTCAACGATGTGGCAGATGGTTGTCGCATCACTTACCACACTGAAATCGCTTTTTGAGCTCCTGACGGCACCTATTGCGACAGGGCTCTTTCTTTTACTGGCATTCTTTATCTTTATCCGAAGATCAAAGAAAGACGTACTCTGGTGGTTTGCTGCGTTTGTTCTTATCGCGCTCCTAGTTCAACTTATAGTAGGTGAGTGATATACTTGTTATAACAGCTTTTAAGAAAACTGCGGACTAATGACCGCGGATGAATTGAACGCTGTTGCGACATCCTCTTTTTAGAAAAAACCTGCACGTACGTGCGGAGAGGATGTCATAATGAATTGACACAGACTGGAGGTGTACTCATATGGGTGTATCCGATTTTTATAAGGGAGAGAAAAGAAAGCTCTCTGAAAGTGAAAAGCAAAAACGTATCGAAAGAATGAGACAGGAAGCAACAAAGCCAACGTTCGGTACGCCAACGATTATCGGTAAAAAGACAAAAGAAGACATCCGCGGTGGCTCATAATCACCCGGTTCCTCACGAGATTACGTGGTAGTATCCGCCATGGCGAGGAAAAAATCCCGTTCTACATCGAAAAGGCAGGGGTTTAACACAGTTCTTCAGCTCATTCTTTGGGTAACTCTCATTGTCTGTCTGCTCGCTGCCATATTTTGGGGAATACAGACATACGCTTCAGCAACCTGGAAAAAGCAAGAACGGGTAAATATTGTTATCAACTCAAACCCGATCATGGTATTTTCTCTCCATCCTGAGGAAAAGAGGCTGTATGTGCTTCCTATACCTCAAAATACCTATGTAGAGGTGAGCCATGGGTACGGATCGTACAGGCTGGGAGCCGTGTATGAACTCGGAACCCTTGAGAAGAAGGATACGCTTTTTGCTGAGACAGTTGAGGAATTTTTAGGAATTCCCATCGACGGATGGATCGCGTTTACACAAGATCAGGGAGGGATACCTGAGCTTTCACCCGAGGAGATACAAGACGACGTGCTTCGTTTCGGAACGTTCTCCACGGTCATCCGAAGCAAAGGGTTTACGAGTCTCACGTCGCTTCATGCGATGACAAATTTCACTCTTTTTGATCGCGTTCGACTCTGGTTAGAAGTGCGTCAACTCAGATCGGACCAGATTCGCTTTGGTTCACTCAAAGATCAAATGATTTTATCCGACTTGGTTCTCGCTGACGGTTCAATAGCGTTTTCGGCTGATCCTGCCAGAGTTGAGGCCGTTGTACAAGAGTTGTTCCAGGATGAACAGATTCGAAAAGAGAATCTATCCGTGCGTATTCTTAACGGAACGGGGAAGCCTGGCTTAAGTCAAAAGTACGCACGATTTGTCTCAAACCTCGGAGCCCACGTGGTTGAGATAGGAAATGCCGAACGATCTGATGTTGAAAAGACCTATATTATTACTACAAAACCCAAAATGAAAGATGCCTACACAACGGAGAGATTGGCAAAATTGCTGGATTCGAGTATAATGGAGGAGATAAGTGAAAAGGGACTCTCTGATATAGTGATAATTATAGGAGCCGATTACTGGAAACGGCTGTATGAGAAGTGATTCCCTTTTTTAGTGAGGTTTTGAATAACAATGTGGGTTATCCTGGGTATTCTTCTTGTCATTTCTTTCTTTTTGGCATATCGTTCCCTTCGGGAGTTTACTGCTTCTCCTGTCAGTCAGAGCGGGGAACGAAAAGTCGTCCTTGAGGTTACCGACCGACAAGTGATTGGCCGGGAATTTTTTGACAATCTTCACCAATTGATGACCATCACATCCCCAAACCAAAATATGAGTTTTGAAGTGCTTGTAAGGAGTGGAGAGCCACGATTTTTTCTCTCGCTTCCGGAAAGTCTTATGCCATATCTTACGCAAGAGAAATGGGTACGAAGACTCGGAACTCATGAGGACTACGCCTACTATCTTGATCCGAAAGAGGAACAATATGCTGCATGCGAGCTCACGCTCGCAGAAGAGAATATCTATCCTCTTTCTCTAGAAACCGATATGAGTAAGCTTATTGATGAGTTTACTCCGAACGATGCTCTTTGGTTTCAAGCAGTCGGATTTGTCGTTGACAGTTCATGGAAGCAGATTGTGAAAAGAGAGCGGTACGTTATTTCACAGCAGGTGACGACTCCGTCACAACATGCCGGCGCTATAGCGCAAGATGTCATAAAACAGCTTTTTGCAGTGTTTACTGGTCGACCACTGCCCGAGCCGACAAAAGTCGCCCCGAAAACTGCAGAAATAGTTGGAAAATCAGCTGAAGAACAAGCCGCAGTTGACAAAAAAATGTCATATGACGCCTTTCTGACAAAGCTTCGTCTCGTTGTTGTCAGTTCCGATCGTTTGCAGGCGAGAGAAAAGTTGAGTCGGGTCGTACAGCGCCTTTCTGAGATGTCGACCAAATCTGGATACAATAGGCTTCAGCTTGGTTCGGATATGGTCTCATCAGCGGGGGTTGTCTATTCCTATCGGAAAAGGTCGTTTCTGAAAGAAGTAGAAAACGCGTGTGTGTTGACAACTCAGGAGCTTTCAGAGCTTGCCAATTGGCATGTCTATGAGGCAAAAGGAGGAGAGAAGAAATTGGAAGAAGAGGTAGCACGTACGAAAGAAGCTTTGGATGTAAAACCGAGCGAACTAACAGTTCCTGCAAAAGAGGTCCCCGTCATGCCTCCGGTCCAAACAAAAGTGGAGATTGAGGAGAAACCGGCGATAGTGTTACCGAAAATTCCTCAAGAGAGCTCTGAACCATTCCTCGTCGAAGAAGAGGAGGCAATCAAGAAAGCGATTGTGACCCATCCACCCACCTTTGAACCTGCGAAAGAAGTGGAAAAAGAGCCGTCTCATCAGGTGTTTCAAAAAGGGAAAATATCCGGGGAAGTTATTCTCTCACCGAAGAAAAAAACTCATTCAAGTTGATCATCCTCAGTCGAGGCATTTCTCTCAACGCCTTCATCTTCGTCATCAGATTCAGTGACTTGGGGAGTTCCCCGCATAAACGATACATAGTGTTGTGGAATGTTCGAAACAAAAGACGGCTGGTTGCCGAATTGTTTACTTCGGTGCGTTTCCCGAATAAAGATCTGGAGTGAGTTTTGCCTGACCTCTTTGACAAAGGATTCATACGTATTTCCACCTTTCATAAGAAGAAGGAGAAGACTGCTCACATCGTCCGGGAGTGCCCCTAAATACGTTCCATCATCAAGAATGACAGAGAGTCTTCTTGATTTCCGGACAAGAAGGACAGGGTCAGACGGAGAGACTTGTAAAAGGATGTGTGGATCAGCGAGACGAACAGCGGGAACGACCCTTGTTTTCCCTGGTTCTTCTAAAAAGACTGCGGCTTTACTTGTTTGATTTCGCAGAGCTTCCTTTGTATTCTTCCGCGTCTTTTTATGGCGACGAAGGAAGGAAATCCTCTGGATGTTCCGCTGAGCAATGGCGTTGTATTTGTCCAAGGTAAGAACCTTTTTATAGGTTTCAAGAGCTAACGTATACTTACCAATCTCAATGTACGCGTTTCCAAGTCTATTTAATGTATCAATGTTATTCGGATCTTTTTCTACGAGCGTGGTATTGAGATGAATTGCATGTTCCCAATCTTGATTCATAGCAGCTTTAATGGCTTGTCCTGCGATAGTGTTCATAAGATAGGATGAGCTTTCATTTCGTTCATCGTGGATCTTGCTCATTTTATACGAAAGTACGACCTTGTCAAGAGGAGAAAAAGCTGACTTTTTTATGTGAAGCGGGTATAATACGGACAGGGTAGAGAGGAGAAGTCTTATGTCAGGACATTCCAAATGGAGTACGATTAAGCGGAAAAAAGAAGCGAAAGACATTAAACGAGGAAACCTTTTTACCAAGCTGGGGAATGCGATCGCGCTTGCTGCAAAAGAAGGGGGAGGGGATCCTGATTCCAATTTCAAACTTCGCCTTGCAATCGAAAAAGCCCAGACGGGTAACATGCCAAAAGAAAAGATAAAGATGGCAATTGAACGTGGAGCCGGAGTAAAAAACCAGGGTGGGGATTTAGCAGAAATCGTGTACGAGGGATACGGGCCTCAAGGAATTGCAGTCCTTGTTGACGTGACAACAGATAACAGACAAAAAACCGCGGCAGAAATGAAATTTATTTTTGACAGAGGGGGAGGAACGCTCTCGGGGCCTGGATCTGTGTCGTATTTATTTCGAAAACGTGGTGTCGTGACCGTGAAGACGGAAGGAAAGACGGAAGATGCTCTTTTGAGCGCGGCCGTGACAGCCGGCGCTGAAGACATCGAATATGACGAGGAAGAGACCATGATGTATACGAATCCGAAAGACCTGATGAAGGTAGAGGAGTCACTTAAAGCCCAGGGACTTCAGATCGTAGAGGCAGAGCTCTCGTATCAACCAACCACTTATGTACAAATTACTGATCCGGAAGCAGTATCAAAGGTCCTCTCATTTATGGAAAAATTCGAAGAGAGCGATGAGGTGCAAAAGGTTCACGCAAATTTTGATATTCCAAAAGAACTTCTTCCTATAACGGAGTAATATATGCGCATTTTAGGTATCGACCCCGGCACCGCGACAACCGGGTGGGGAGTCGTACAAACAAAAAAGCAGTCTCTTTCTCTTATTCAATTTGACTGTATCAAAACCCGTCCTGAAATGGAGATGCCCAAAAGGCTACTTCTCCTTTCTAAGGAACTATCCCGAATCATCAGAACGTATAAGCCACATGTCATCGTGGTAGAACAGCTTTTCTTTAACAGTAATGCAAAAACCGCAATGACCGTAGGGCAAGCGCGTGGTGTCGTGATGATGACCGCAGCCCGTCATAAGCTCAA
>DATEUZ010000114.1:0-3102 GCA_035282885.1 Patescibacteria group bacterium
TGGCCCCTTTCATCAAAGCCTCATTACTCGCGAGCGCAGAGGTAAAAAGGAAGTCAGCACGGCTCCTTGTTCCGAAGATAGAAAAAGTCGTAAATGTAGTTGTTTTAGCATACAAAAAAGGGAAAAAGGTGTTCTTCTGTGGAAATGGTGGCAGCGCTGCCGATAGTCAGCATTTGGCAGCAGAACTCGTGGGAAGGTTTAAAAGAGAACGTCGGGGACTTCCGGCAATTTCGCTTACTACCGATACATCAATTTTAACTGCAGTGACAAACGATTACTGGTATGACTTTTTGTTTGCCAGGCAACTCGAAGCGTTGGGGCAGAAAGGTGACGTTCTTTTCGGTCTTTCAACGAGCGGAAACTCCATAAACATTGTTCGGGCGGTTGAGTTTGCGAAGAGTATGGGAATTACCACTGTCGGTTTTCTCGGCGGAGACGGCGGAAAACTCAAAGACCTTGTCGATATACCCCTAGTTGTCCCGGCATCTTCATCGGACAGAGTTCAGGAAACACATATCACGATTGGTCATATCGTTTGTGATTTGGTCGAAGAAGATCTTTTTGGTTAAGAAAGAGTCTTTTCAACGGCCTCAATCACCTGTGACACAGGGATCCGTTCCATTCCCCCTGTCATCCCTTCAGGAATAGATCGTTTTAAATCGTATCGGTACCATGGCGTAAACTTCGGCGGTCGAACAAGAGTCACTAGATCTTTGTTATACGGAAGACTCCACCTGTCATTCGTTGAAGCCCAGAGGGTCACAATTGGTTTACCCAGAGCTACTGCGAGATGCCCAAACCCGTTATCGTTACAAAGAAGTAAACGGACCTGGCTTAAGATACCGACATCTTGTTGAAAAGATGTTCCCTCAATAAGATGACAAGAAGAGGGAGTATCGATCCCCGCTGCCAGCTTCTTCCCATCCTGCCGTTCCTCCGGGCCTGCAAAGATAAGGATTTTTGCACCCTTCTTTTTGATAAGATGATTCGCGACTTTTGTGTATCGTTCAATTGACCATCGTCGCAACAGCGCTGCAGGAGATGTCGTTGACCCGGGATGAATACCCAAGATAAGCTCATTCTGCCAGCCGAGGCGCTCGATGTAGGTTTTCCCGAATGAAATATCATTCGGATCAGGAGAAAATTCGTACGATGGGCCGTCTTTTGAAAAACAATCCTGCCAGTCAAATCCGAACGCATTCAAGAGATTGAGGTTATTTATGACGTTATGTTGAGTTTCGTCAACATCAACAAGATCTGTATTTAAAAAGTGTCCCTCAAGAAAGAACCCGCGTTGGAACCGATGCGAAATCCGCCGCTTGGCTCCGAGAAGAAAATGCACAAGATGATATTCTCTCCGATACGTAGGAAATGCTAAAAATGAAAGTGAGTAAGATCCGCGAAGAGAAAGGATTTGGGAAAAACCTTTGAGGAGGTTCTGTCGATACAAAGAAATCTGATGGATGTGAGTGACGTGAGGATTTCTTTGATAGACGTATCTGACACCTGAAAACATACACAAGATATCAATAGACGATCCTGGGAAAAAGGAGGAAATCGCCTGAACAAGGGGTGTGGCCATGAGACCATCACCAATCCCGGGTAAACAAAGAACCGCAATTTTTTGAGTCTTCATCTTCTTTGATTGTATCAGGTCAATAAAGACAGAGAAGCTGACTTTTTCTCGTATTCGTTTTATAATGCTTCCTATGGGGAAGGAACCGGCAGTCTTTCTTGATCGGGACGGAGTACTAAACTACGATTCTGGATATATTTCAGACCCAAAACTGGTGAAGATTTTGCCCTTTGTCCGTGAGGGATTGCAACAGTTCAAGCGAATGGGATTTCGAACAATTATCATCAGTAACCAGTCAGGTGTCGCTCGTGGATATTTTGACCTCAAGACGATGGAAGAAGTAGCTAAAAAGGTTGAGGATTTTCTTAATGCAGAAGAAACGCTGCTTGACGCAGCGTACTACTGTCCTCATCACCCTCAATTCGGAAGTCCCTGTCGGTGTCGAAAGCCTCAAACTGGACTGATTGACAAAGCAATGGCACAATATAACCTGGATGTGAAGCAATCTTTCTTCATCGGAGATAAAGAAAGTGATATTCTTTGTGGAAAGAATGCTGGCTGTGGAACAATACTTGTTCCTGAAAACGGAGTAACGTACGCCCCCAGTCAAGAGAAACCGGATAAAAAACTCAGAAACCTTCAAGAGGCAGCACAATGGGTAGAAAGGAAGAGGTATGAAAAAACCGCAAAAAGAACGACTTGAAAGGATTGTGAAACAGTTTGTAGGGAAAAAGGTTCTCATTATCGGCGATGTCATGCTTGATGAGTATGTTTTCGGAACAACAAGCAGACTTTCACCCGAGGCCCCGATTCCGATTGTCGATGTTGAGAAAACAGTTCATGTTCCGGGTGGTGCGGCAAATGCAGCGTTTAACTTACGAAGTATCGGCGATGAAACGTTTCTTGTCGGCGTTGTCGGAAAAGATGAACAAGCCCAACAGGTAAAAGCACTTCTTGAGGAAAAAGGGGTCAAGACGGACGGGCTCTTTGTCGATCCCTCACGCCCCACGACCCTCAAAAGTCGCATTATTTCTCAGAATCAACATATCGTCCGCATTGATCGGGAGAAAAAACATCCTCTCTCAAAAGAGATGGAGAAGAAACTTCTGCGGTTTGTGCTTCCACAGATTGCAAAGTCGGACATTGTTCTCATATCAGACTATGATAAAGGTGTCGTTACCTCTGGTTTGGCGCAGACAGTGATCGCGACCGCAAAAAAGAAAGGGAAAAAAGTATTAGTTGATCCCAAGGGGGTAGATTTTAGTAAGTACCGTGGTTGCTTTATGGTCACTCCGAACCTCAAAGAACTCGAGATTGCACTGCGGATGGAGAAGCTTGATATTAAAACGCTCCCACAATCAGCCAAGATGCTTCTTGTCCATGTGAACGCAGATGCGGTGTTGGTTACCTTAAGTAAACACGGTATGGCGCTTTTAGAAAAAAACGGACGATACATCCATCTTCCGGCTCCGAATGTGCGTGTCGTTGATATTTCCGGAGCAGGGGATACAGCGATTGCAACGTTT
>DATEUZ010000115.1:0-10689 GCA_035282885.1 Patescibacteria group bacterium
CAAGTTGCCTCACAGAGAGCAGATTACTGGATCGCGAATTCCACATTCGTTGCAGCGAAAATCCGTAAAGTCTATAAAAAACATGCTGATGTTATCTATCCGTGTGTTGATACGGATAGATTTTTAAAGAAAGGGTTTGTTCCTCCTGAAAAAGACTATTTTCTTGTTGTTTCCAGGCTTCTATCCTATAAAAGAATTGATCTTGCTATTCGTGCGTGTGAAATGGAAGGGAAAACCCTTGTTATTATCGGTGACGGTCCCGACAAATCACGATTAAAAAAACTTGCAGGACCGCATACAAAAATGATGGGTTGGTTGACAGATGACGAAGTGGTGGGATATTATCAGAATTGTCTGGCCCTCATTTTTCCCGGAGTCGAAGATTTTGGTATCACTCCGCTGGAGGCGCTGGCAGCAGGTAAACCGGTTATTGCTGCAAGAAACGGTGGCTGTCTCGAATCTCTTACTGAAGGAGTAACCGGTGTATTTTTTACTCCCGGCAATATGGAAGACCTGGTTGCAAGAATTCACGAGTTTCAAGAAGACCGATATCAGAAGAATGAGTTACTCGCTCGCGCCAAAAAATTCTCAATTGGGCAGTTTCAAAAACAGTTTTCATCCTACATTACCCGTATCAGAAGAAAGGATCTATCCGTATGACAAAAAAGCACGAAAGTGACCATTTTGTCCTTATTATGGCCGGAGGAACTGGTACCAGGTTGTGGCCAAAAAGCAGGTCGACGGTCCCAAAACAGTTTTTAAGTTTTACGGAAAACGGGACGATGCTTCAGGAAACGGTGAGAAGGATACAACCGCTGGTGTATTTTAACGACCTCTATGTCGTGACGAATATGGATTATGCCGACGAGATCCGAAGACAACTTCCCACGCTTCCCCAAGAAAACATATTCATTGAGCCAAGAAAGAAGAATACGGCTGCAGCTGTCGGACTTTCCGCAATCTATTTGAAAAAGGAAAATCCACAGGCAGTGTTAACGGTGTTAACTGCAGATCACATCATCAAAAAAGATAGGCATTTCAGAGATCTCCTTCGGGCTGCATACTCGGCTACAAAGAAGCATTCATGGCTTCTTACCATCGGTATTCAACCGACCTATCCGTCTACCGGGTACGGGTACATTCAAAGTGGAGAAGAGTTGGCGAAAACAAAAAAATTTCCGTTTTTCCAGGTACGGTCGTTTAAAGAGAAACCAGATCTTCCGACCGCGAAAGCGTTTGTGAACTCAGGGAAATACTTCTGGAACTCCGGAATGTTCATGTTTAAGGTGGATGACATCTTACATTCATTGAAGCTCTATATGCCGAAATTGTATAAAGGGCTTCTTGAGATTGAAAAAGCAATTGGCACTCCGAAAGAGGAAGAGGTCAAGAAAAAGGTATTCGATACCCTGGATGATGTCGCGATTGATATCGGTGTTATGGAAAAAGCGAAGAATGTCGTGATGATTCCCGGCGATTTAGAATGGAGCGACGTGGGTGATTGGGCAGCAGTGAAAAGCATCTTCGGACAGAATGATAAAGAAGGAAATTTGATCTTAGGTGACCATATAGGGTATGATACGGTCTCGACTTTAATCCAATCGTCGGGGAGGTTGATCGCTACGATCGGCCTTTCGGATATGATTGTGATTGATACGGAAGATGTCGTATTCGTGTGTCCGCAGCATCGGGCACAGGATGTCAAAAAAATCGTTGATATTTTAAAGAAAAAGAAACGTAAAGAATATCTTTAACACATATGCTGTATTCAATCTTGAAACGATGTATGGATCTTGTTCTTTCCTCTTTCTTACTTTTTCTTTTTTCGCCTCTTCTTGTCCTGACGGCAATTGCAATTAAACTTGAGTCCCCAGGTTCTGTATTTTATACGCCAACCAGGATCGGGAAGAACGGGAAGCACTTTAAGATGTTTAAGTTCCGTTCGATGAAAATGTATCAGATTGACGGACAGTTCGTACATGCTCATGAGATTTTGAAAAAGGATGAACATTTGCTGAATGAGTATAAAAAGAATAGCTATAAATTAATACACGATCCTCGGGTTACCCGGGTTGGTCGATTTATTCGGCGTTTTTCGATTGACGAGATGCCGCAGTTTCTTAATGTCCTCAAAGGTGAGATGAGTGTTATTGGACCGCGCGCGTATCTTCCAAATGAACTTGTTGAACAGCAAAAAGTCTATCCTGAAACCAAGAAATATGTGAAGTCCTTGTTGTTGGTCAAACCAGGTATTACCGGTTATTGGCAGGTGTCGGGACGATCTGAGATCAATTTTGATAAACGCATTCAGATGGACGCAGGGTACGCTGAGCGCCGCTCCATTTTGTACGATATCCTTATTCTCATCAAAACTCCGTATGCTATGATAGTAGGGCGAGGAGCCGTATGAAGATTCCGCGTATGGGGGCGCGGCTATCGTTCCCCAAAAGACTCGTTCTGATTGTTTTGTTGTCCCTTGTTGTAGTTGGGATACTGACCTTTGTGTTTTTTGTGTTACCCGCAAAAAGGTTATATGGAAGTTTACTTGTTTCAAAGGCATCTTTCGAACAGGTGATGGACGCTGCAAAAAAGCAAGATATCGCCCTCGCGAAAGAGAGGCTGAATGATGCGGAATCGAATCTTAGTCTCACGAGAGGGAGCCTTCTCCCATTCTCATTTCTGAAACCTATTCCGTTAGTAGGAAACTATGTGAAAGATGCGTATCATATTGTCGATGCCGGCCTTTCAGGCATTGAAGCTGCACAAGCAGGAATTACTGCTTTAGAGCCCTATGCTGATGTGTTGGGGCTTAAAGGAGAGGGAAGTTTTACCGGTGGAACAGCTGAAGAGAGAATTGCTCTGGCATTAAAAACGTTTCAAGAAGTTGTCCCTGTTGTTGATCAGGTAGGGATTCATCTGGATAAAGCAAAGACGGAGATAGAACAGGTCGATCCCAACAGGTATCCAATAACGATGTTCGGGATTGCAGTACGAGATCAGATTGCACAGGGAAGGTCACTGGTCGTTGAAGGTGATGCGTTATTTCAAAAAGCAAAACCAGTTATTAAGGTCGGACCGCGCATGTTAGGAGAGTCAACTGAAATGCGATATCTTGTTCTTCTGCAAAACGATAAGGAGCTACGGCCTGCCGGAGGATTCCTGACTGCCTATGCAGTCATTACACTTAAAAAGGGGAAGATGCAGATCGTGTTAAGTGACGACATTTATACATTGGATGACGCGAGACGCGGATTTGTTCCTGCGCCTGATCCGATTAAAAAATATCTCCCGACAGGAGATGGTAAAACAACAACTGAATGGCAGATGAGGGATTCTAACTTGTCCCCGGATTTCAAAGTATCAATGCAGACGTTTGAGGAATTCTATCGAACGGTTCCCGGTGCCCCATCTTATGATGGAATTGTTGCAATAGATACACATTTACTCGTGAAGCTTCTTGAGGTATTGGGTCCAGTCACAGTTCCTTCATATTCTCTCACATTTAAACCTGATATAGACGCCCGGTGCAATTGTCCTCAAGTCCTGTATGTCTTAGAAGACCAAATCAGTCGGCCGGTTGGATATGAACGTGAGTCAAGGAAGGAACTTCTTGGAAAACTGATGGCCGCAATGAAAGATAAAATGATGTCGGCGCCATCCGATTACTGGGCGCCACTCGTAAATAGCCTTTTTGAAATGGCGATGCAAAAACACGTGTTGGTGTATTTCCATGACACCTCTTTGCAAGAGGCGGTAGAGTCAGTGAATTTTGCAGGGAGAATTCAAGAAACGGACGGTGATTATGTTCATATTAATGATGCGAATTTCGCTGGAGCAAAAGCGAATCTGTATATTGAAGAAAAAGTGACTGTAACCTATGCGCGCAAGGACGGGAAGCTACAGAAAACAGTCAAGGTCGCATACTCCAATCCCCAGGCGTATGATGGATTTCTCAATGGTGTGTATCGGGATTGGGTTCGTATCTATGTTCCGAAAGGAAGCGTTCTGAAAGACTCAAAAGGAGGAGAGTTTGAGACGAGTGAGGATCTCGGAAAAACAGTATTTTCGACATTTCTCACCGTCCGTCCAAAAGGAGCATCGGAAATTGAGTTGACCTATGAACTTCCGGAATCTCTTCAAGGGAAAGACGATCTCCCCCTTCTCATTCAAAAGCAGCCAGGGACGCCTAACCATGAGTACAGGGTCAAGATTGGTGAGTCTTTTGATGAGAGGTTTGAGCTGAAGGAAGACACCTCGCGCACACTTTTCTTGTCCGATTCCCTATAATGATTGTATGGGAGTGTATAAAACCGAAGGCATAATCCTGAAAAGGATTGATGTCGGAGAAGCTGATAAGATTCTCACCGTTTTTTCCAAACAAAGAGGAAAGATATCCATTATTGCGAAGGGCGTGAGACGAGTCACGAGCAGAAAAGGCGGGAATCTTGAACTTTTATATCACTGTGTCTTCTATCTAGCCGAGGGAAGAAATCTCGATGTGCTATCTGAAGTTTCGGTCATTGAAAACTTTGACGAAATGAGAAATGACCTTGTGAAGATAGGATATGCATATCAGATTGCCGAAGTTCTTGATAAACTGACAGTAGAGGACCAAGAGGCTCTTTCTGTCTTCGAGCTTCTCCGTGAGACGTTGGAAGTCTTAAATGCGTCGCCGCGCCGATATGAATTGATTTTGACATCTTTTTCGATAAAACTTTTGTCTGACCTCGGATTTTGGTCTTCGGATGATCTCAAAGTATCTCCATCCATCAAAAAAACACTTTTCTTTTTAGAGCGAGCGCCTTACAGCGACGTTTTACGGTTGCATCTGGAGAAACGTGTCTCAGAAGAAGCTGTTTCTTTTATGGAATCTTACGTGGAGTATGTCATCGAACGAAAGCTTGTGTCTAAGAAATTTGTCAAAGATATAAAGAGACACGTATGAAGAAGATACAAGCGTTTTTGACGCTTCTTTTTCTTATGCTACTCCGACTTGGGGCATGGATACAGCTTCGCAAAGGACACCCTCGTATTATTGGAATTACCGGAAGTGCCGGAAAGACATCCACCATGTACGCAGTATACCAAGTGTTATCGCCTTCGTTTCGCGTCAAGATGAGTGAGAAAGGAAATTCTGAAACAGGGATTCCCCTTGATCTCCTCGGAATTCGTGTCACGTCGTATTCGTTTTGGTTTTGGGTAAAAGTTTTTTTCCTCCTTCCGATTCGGATTTTTCTTTACTGGCCCAAGTACGAAATGTACATTGTAGAGATGGGTGTTGATAGTCCGTTTCCTCCCAAAAATATGGGATATCTTTTGACGATTCTCCGGCCTCAGATAGGAGTCTTCTTAGGCGTATCGGCAGTACACACAGCTTTTTTTGAGGAAGGCGAGTGTAAGAAAACTGATGAGCTTCTCGATAAAATTGCGGAAGAAAAAGGAAAAATGATTGTTTCCCTTCCGTCCGACGGATGGGCAGTCTTAAACCTTGATGATGACCGTGTCTCTCAATTTCAAGAGAGAACAAAGGCGCATGTTTTTTCATTTGGAAGGAAAAGAGACTCGACGATCCAAATTATTGAGGTTTCATCAACATTGACGGCGTTCACACTGAGACTTCGCTGGAATGATCAAGAGGAAACACTCCGTATTTTCGGTAGTGTTTTACCTGAACATTACGGACACAGCTTTGCGGCCGCATGTGGGATTGGGGTCATCTTAGGAATACCGTTGAAGGAAAGTGTAGCGAGGCTTTCTTCGTATCATCTTCCTCCTGGACGGATGAGTGTGATTGAAGGAGTGAAAGAGACGGTCATCCTTGATTCATCATATAACGCGTCAAAACAGACAGTTCTTGACGCGCTTGATCTTTTACAAAAGATTGCTGAGAAGAAAAAGGTCGCGATTTTAGGGGATATGAGGGAGCTCGGGTCTCACGGAAAAGATGATCACCGCGAAGTTGGAAAGAAAGTAGCGGAGGTTTGTGATGAAGTTGTGTTTGTCGGTCCCTTTATGAAGGAATATGCGGTTCCTGTTGTAGAGGAGAAAGCGGTCCCATGTGCCTCGTTTGATTCAGCATCGAAGGCCGCAAAATACCTTAAAGAACGACTTTCAGGTGGAGAGACGATTCTTATCAAGGGGTCACAAAATACGATTTTCTTAGAAACCGCGGTGAAAGAACTCATGTTACATCCCGAACAATCAGAGGAGCTTTTATGTCGACAGACTCCATTCTGGGAAAGACAGAGAAGAAAGTACGCTTGACAAATTGTGTAAGGTCGTATATAAAAACTGTGTCATCTCTTTTGTTGACAAGAAAGGGCATTCTTCGAGAAAGAGGTAACAGGAAGAGGAGCTTCGGTTTACCGAGGAAACAGGGTGGAACCGCGGAGGTAATGATCCTTCGTCCCGTGTCTTTAGGGCGAGGGATTTTTTTGTGACATTTTCCACTGACTTTCGTCAGTGGCTTTGGAGCCTTAAGAGGAACATGTCGCAACAGCTTCAATTCACCCTTGCAATTAAATTGCAGGACACTCTTGAAGTTTTTTGTAGCAAATAAAGAAAGGAGCCGACTATGGCTGCCACATCGATTGATCATATTGTCGCTCTTGCCAAACGGCGAGGGTTTTTCTTCCCATCTTCAGAACTGTACGGAGGATTAGCGAACGCGTGGGATTTCGGACATTACGGAACCTTATTAAAAAATAACGTCAGAGATTTTTGGTGGAAAAAGTTTGTTCTTGATCGCCTTGATATGGTTGGTCTTGATGCATCGATCTTTTTAAATAGTAAAGTCTGGGAAGCCTCAGGTCATGTCGCAGGGTTTGCTGACGCGCTTGTTGATTGTAAAGTCTGTAAAACACGAACGCGTGCAGATCATCTGATTGAAGAAAAGCGACCGAATATGAAGGTAGAAGGACTTCCGATTACTGAGTTGACGAAGATCATTCGCGAACAGAAACTGACCTGTCCGACCTGTGGGTCAAAGGATCTCACGGATGTCCGCAAGTTTAACCTTCTTTTTGAAACACATTTGGGTATTGTTGAGGGAGAAAAGTCCAAAGTATATCTTCGGGGTGAGATCGCGCAGGGGATCTTTGTCAATTTTAAAAATACGTTGGATACGATGCGTATCAGAATTCCCTTTGGTATCGCTCAGCAAGGGAAAGCGTTTCGAAATGAGATTACGATGGGACAGGCGGTGCATCGGACCATAGAGTTCGATCTCATGGAATTTGAGTACTTTATCCATCCGTCAACATGGGAAAAGGTATTTGAGATGTGGAGCGCTGCTATGTGGGAATGGGCGATGGAATTGGGTTTAGAAAAAAAGCATTTGCGGTGGCGTGAACATGAAGCGTTTGAACGGTCTCATTATTCAACGAAAACAATGGATGTGGAATATCAATTCCCGTCAGGCTGGAAGGAAATGTGGGGAATTGCGTATAGAACCGATTTTGATCTTACAAATCACATGAAGTTTTCTGGAAAAGATTTGACGTATACTGATCCTCTGACGAAAGAGCACTATATTCCGCATGTCGTCGAACCAACGTTTGGGTTATCAAGACTTATAGGGATACTTCTTTTTGACGCCTACCATGAGGAGGAAGTCGAGGGCAAGAAACGGGTGGTCTTACGCTTGTCACCAAAGATTGCGCCGGTGAAAGTTGCAGTGTTTCCGCTTCAGAAAGACGAGAAGATACGAACCGTCGCAAGAAATGTCTTTGATTCTATTCGATCTTCTTTTGTTTCGGAGTTTGATGATTCCGGAAATATCGGGAAAATGTACAGAAGACAGGATGAAATAGGTACGCCTTTTTGTGTCACGATAGACTACGATACACTCTCGGATAAAAAGGTAACGGTACGCGACCGCGATACGATGAAACAGGAAAGGGTCGAGATCGACCGTCTTGTTGAATATTTTCAAGGGAAGTTGTACAAAAAGGATTAGACCATATCTTATCTACGGGGGGACTCACACGTATGAAAAAGAATAAAATTGTCCTTTTGGTGGTTTTCTTACTGGTTATTATTGGACTTGTTGTTGTGATCGCAAAAGGACGTACAAAGAACGAGCCTCAAGTTCCCCAGGAGAAAAAGAAATCAGAGATTCCTCTCGACAAGAGACCGTATCTATCGCTGACACCCTCTTCAGATGGGCACACGCTCACACTCGGTGTTCTATTTCCGGAAGGGGTATCGTCTTTTGATTATAAGCTTTTCTATCTTACGGATGGTATCCAACAAGGATGGTCAAATACTGTAGTCAAGCCGAAGACTGGTGAAAGGTTAGTCTTAGAAGATCTTCTCCTGGGAACCTGTTCAAAAATGGTATGCAAGTACGATAAAAATGTTGAAGAAGGGGAGATCACAATTGAGATGGAGTATGAGAAAGAGTTTGGCGAGTTTTCCACTCGGTTTCGTTTGTATCAACCGAAAACAGATCTTCTCTCATCAGCTGATGGGAATTTTCTTTTTCGACCTAAAACACGCACCTCAGGATATACTGTTGTCACGGAAACAATAGGCCTTCCTGCAGCTGTTTCGGGAACTCCTTTGGCGAATCCGATAGGGATTTTCTCCTCAGAGAAAAAAGAACAGGATGGATTCCTTACATATCTTATAAGCGGGCTTTCGCCGTCGTCTTCCCTCCTTGCACGCCGTAGCGAAACCTGGGAGAAAGTTACGGCCAGTGTGAAAAACGAAGTGATAGAAGCCACAACCTCTGCGTCACCGACATTTGTGATAGTGAAGTAAAAATTTACCTGATTTTAGCCCGTGTCTTTTTTTCTCCTACGTGGCATTCTCCCAACATAGATCTTTGTGAGTTTTTTCACACATCTTTATAACGGAGCTTCACTTTCATTGGTGAAAACCCCTTGACAAATGGATATCATTGGTTCAAAATGGTGATAAATGGTGATAAGTAGATCACCGGAGGGGAAGCATGTTACTGGGCGAACATACTCCGAATTTTACTGGAAAGGGCCGAATAGCACTTCCCAAAAAGATGCGGGAACAGATGCAGGGAACGGAAGTCGTTTTGACGAAAGGATTCGAACCCTGTGTTTTTGGATACCAGAAGTCGGTCTGGGAAAAACAAGCAGAAAAACAACTTGAACAGTCTGTGACAGCCGGAACAGCAAGAGCACTTAGACGGTACCTTTTCTCAGGAGCAAGTATTGTCTCGTTTGATCATCAGGGAAGAATCGTTGTTCCTGAGAGCTTACTTTCGTATGCAGGGATTACAGAGGACGTCATTGTGATCGGTGCCGGAGACCACTTTGAACTTTGGAATACCAAATCTTGGAAAGAGTATTTACAGCGAATCGAAAGAGAGGCTGAACAAAATCTCCTAGAAGGAGGTGACGCCCGGACATGAAGCTTAACGGATCAGAAATGAATAAGAAGTTAGAGGAAGTTTTACGAATGACGGAGGGTTTGGAGGACGAAGGTAAGAAGAAACAATGACGTCGGAAGAATATCATCAGAGTGCACTTTTACAATACATTGGGACGTTTTTACAGATACAAGAAGGAAAAAAGTATATTGATGCAACAATCGGTGGCGGCGGTCATGCGAGGGAGATTTTACAGCGCGGCGGGATTGTTTTAGGTATTGACAGAGATCCTGAGGCAATCGAAGCATGTAAGGAACTTCAGACACAGTACAAGAAACAGATGACCCTCGTCCTTGGTGATTTCCGACATATCGGAGAAATCGCAAAAGAACACGGATTTGATCCAAGTCACGGGATTCTATTTGATCTTGGAACATCGTTGCATCAACTGACGTCTGCCACACGGGGATTTCGTTTTTCCGACGATACGGGTCTTGATATGCGGATGAATACAAGAGAGAACATTCCGACAGCAAAAGACCTGATCAACGGATTATACGAAAAAGAACTGGCGACACTTTTTGAAAAATACGGGGAAGATCCCATGTCTCGAATTATTGCGCGGGAAGTTGTCCGGGAACGAGCTCATAAAAAAATCGAGACAGGCAAAGAACTTTCAGAATTGATCGTGCGGGAGTACAGGAAAAAAGGAGTAAAAACACATATACATCCCGCAACCCGAGTCTTCCAGGCTCTGAGAATCGCGGTCAACGATGAACTCAACGCCCTAAAAGATGCCCTACCCCAAACCGTGCATCTCTTGGAGCCTGGAGGACGGATAGTTGTCCTATCCTTTCATTCTCTTGAAGATAGAATCGTAAAACATTTTTTACAAGAAGAAGAAGAGAAAAAACACATTCGTATTATTACTAGCAAACCGGTTGTCCCAACCGAACAAGAAAAAATGGATGTTGTAACGCAAAGAAGTGTGAAACTAAGAGTCGGAGAGAAATTATGAGGGAAAAGGTGCAAAAAACATTAATCGATACCTTGATTAGTATTTCAGTACGGCTTTTGCTCCTTTTATTGGTAACGGTTGCACTTGCACAGCTTGTGTTTGTGAACAGTCTTGCGACATCAGGACGAACATATAGTCAATATGAAGACGAGTATAAAAAACTGCAGCTTACCAATGAAACGCTAAAGAAACAGAAGAGCGAACTCATGTCACTGCAACGGATCTCAACAGAGTCGGCGCAGTTAGGATTCGTGCATCCGAATGGATTTTACTATGTTCCGGTATCGACACCTCTTGCTATGGGACATGAGGAATAATGTGGAGA
>DATEUZ010000116.1:0-4540 GCA_035282885.1 Patescibacteria group bacterium
GAAGTCGCACAGGTAGTTATGTAGCCTGTTATCGCTCGGATCAAAGCACAGGATTGCCCACCCCAAGGAAGCCTTAGCACACGCAATAAAATCTTCCTTCCACTTCTCAAATGATCCGAAGTCTTTGGCAAGTTTCGAAACAACAGATGCAGAGGTAGAAACTTGTCCTTTCCCTCCCATCATGTCCCAAAACAGTTCGTGAAGAATCTGTCCGCTTGCATTGAATGTTTCCCTGCGCTTCAGTTCTCCATACTCGCTATAATTTGCGTTCGCTTGCGACCTGTCAACTGTTTCAAGTTTCGTTTCGATTTCATTTCTTTTCTTGACGTATCCCACGTAATGCGTATCGTGATGCCAGGTATTTACTTTTTCTGATATTCCGTCGAGCGCGTCGTACGCGTACGGAAGTGGTTTTACTTTATGAATATCGTCCATAGAAGCCTCCTTTACCCGATTCTTTATTTCGGGAACATTTTATTTCCTTGATCGTCGAAAAGTGAAATGGCTAGGACCGGACAGGCTTCCGCCGCCGCACGGACAGTTGCATCGTCTTGAGCATGCGGATCAAGGACAATTGCCTTGTTCTCCCCATCTAATTCAAAAACGCCGGGTGCAACTGCAATACATGTTGCCGCTCCAATACAAAGTTCTCTGTCAACAACGATCTTTCCTACTTTCGGTTGACTTTGATCAGCCATGTATCACCTCCTTTTTTAGACACCGAGAGACATTTGTACGTCTCCTTTGTTTTCTGTACCGATATCCCAATGCACAGGGAACTCTTCTACTTCGTTCTTCCAGGTAATAAACTTCAATTTCCCACTCGATTTCCCGTAATCATACAGTTTCCTAGTAAGCTCTACGTCGTTCAAACAATACGATGAAAGTTGATCTAATTTTCCCTCGATAAATAATCGTATCGCATCAAGACCAGTCCCTGTTTTGCCCTCTTTGAGTGTTGCCCTCGCAAGATTATCCAGTCCCAACGAAAAACCGAGTTGGTTTTTGATAACCTCCCACATGTCAAAAAGAGGAAATCGTAAGAGGTCTCCGGGATAATACGCTGAGAGAACCGGCATATCAAATCTTTTGATATTAAATCCTATAATCTTTGTTGCGTTTTCCAAAACCGGCCATAAAGACGAAAGCTCGTTCTCAAAGTACCCGTGTAACCTATCCGTTTCCCGCTCGTAAATACCAACAAAGGAAACTCCTAACAGCTTTGGATCTCTTCGTGATACGTCATCAAATATCTTTTGTGTCTCAACATCCAGGAAAACTTCTTTCACCGTAGACATCGTTCACCATACAAAATCGTTACTTCCTTTATAAAGAAGCATGCATCAAATCACTCAGGGTATATCCTTGAATCGTCTCCTGAATGACCCCAGTTAGCTTCCACCAAAATGTTCGTGCGGGGCATGTCTTCTCCAAACACCCCCTGGGACACGTACCTCGCTGACACGGAGTTAATGCAACCTTCTCGGCGAGCGCATTCAAAACGTCTGATACTGCAACTTCTTTCGGATCACGGGCAAGAAAGTACCCTCCGTCTCTTCCTTCTTTCGCATCGAGTAGCTTTGCGTGTCGGAGAGGAATAACAATCTGTGTGAGGAATGGATACGGAATGGCAAGTTTGCTTGCGATCTCCCTCAATGAAACAGGACCCTGACCGTACCGTCTGGCAAACTCAGCCATAACAAGAAGTCCGTAATCGCTCTTTCGTGAAATGCTAAACATATAAGTAAATCTTCCACGGGCTGTTAGCCCCTGGCTTTTGCTCCGCTTTGTGCCCTCCGGGCGCTGTTTGTATCGCTTCATCCGCAGGCAAAGAGCCTGTGGCTTTCGCTTTCTTGGAGTAAACTACTAGAACACGGGTATTAGTTTAGCGAATACATCAGAAGAAGTCAAACGCTTGACAGTACCATCCCGCTCTTGTAACCTATGAGGGAGAAGAAAGGAAACTATGGGAGATACCAAAAAACTGCTCCTTATCGAAGACGAAGTCTTTATCCGTGACCTGTACCAAAGAGAACTCTCGAAAAACGGCTACGTCATCGTCACCGCAGATGATGGTCTTGAGGGAGTCAAAAAAGCAGTTGAAGAAACTCCGGACCTTATACTTCTTGACATCATGCTTCCGATAAAAAACGGTATTGAAGTATTGAAAGATTTAAAAAAACATCCTTCAACAAAACACATTCCGGTCCTTCTTTTAACAAATCTCGGTCAGGAATCCATCATTCGGGAAGCATTTTCGCTTGGGGCAGAGGGATTTCTTCTCAAATCAGAACTCGTGCCAAAACAAATACTCCAGGAACTGGACGATTTCTTTTCCGGGAAAAAGACAAAAGAATCATATCTCCGCGAATTCGGCGCAGAATAACTTACCGAAAGTCTTCCATAAGAGATGAAACATCTAGGGGCGTATCAACGCGATTTTTGACAAGTGATCCTTTGGAGAGCTGCGGAAGATTTTCTTCATAACTCGGCTTTTCTTCCGTATAAAACACACCTATTGGAATACGTTCATTCCAGTCTTCAAACGTTTTTTCAAGAGCCATCATCCGATTCTTCGGATCGTACCCTTCTTGTTCTTCCAGTTTATAGACACGCTCTGTAAACCACTGATACGTATTAAGCCTGTTAAACGTCACACAGGGTTGCAGCACATCGATGAACGAAAAACCTTTATGCCTCATTCCCTGCTCAATGAGGGAGGTGAGGTGTTTTGCATCTCCTGCAAATCCTCGGGCAATAAACGTTGCACCTGAAGAGATTGCAAGTGCGAGCGGATTCACCGGTACTTCAACAACACCAGATGGAGTCGATTTCGTCTGAAATCCTTTCATCGATGTCGGGGAAGTTTGTCCTGTAGTCAAACCATAGACCTGATTATTATGAACAACGTAGGTCATATCCCAATTCCCCCGCATCGTGTGGATAAAGTGTCCTAATCCTTCTCCGTATCCGTCTCCGTCACCGCCGGTCACCAACACTTTTATACCGGAATTGGCGGCCCGTATTCCCTCCCCGACCGGGACAGGTCGTCCGTGGAGACCATGAAATCCGTAGACATTAACAAAGTTCGACATATTTCCAGAACAACCGACGCCAAAGACCAGAACGAGCTCGTGTGGAGCATAACCCAGATTCACAATTGCCTGTTTCATCGAAACCCAGATGCCGAAATTTCCGCACCCAGGACACCAAGTGGGAAAATGTTCTGTCTCAAAATCTTTTACCACACTCATTTCGCCATCTCCTTCACTTTCGCGGCAATATCCAAAGCATAAAAAGGCCTGCCGTCATATCTTCGAAGATGTTCGTGTATTTCCGTCAGACAATGTTCCCTGATAAGGCTTTCAAATTGCCCGGTATAGTTCCCTTCAACCACAAGCGTCTTTTTCGCTTTCATTACAACCTCTTTTACAAATTGCGTTGGAAACGGTGATAAAAAGGTAACCTGTAGAAAATTCACCGCGATTTTCTCTTGTTCCAATAGATCCATTGCGTCAAGAATCGCTCCTTTTGTCGATCCGAATGAAAGAATCGTCACGTCCGCACTTTCCGGTCCGTATAGTGTTGGCTTCGGAAGGGACTTTTCTAACATTGCGAGTTTTCGCATCCTCTTCTCGACCATTCCCACTCTGTTCTCCGCACCTTCGACTGAATCACCATATTCATCATGCTCGTCACTATTTGCAAGATAGACCCCATTAGCCTGCCCCGGAAGTGATCGGGGAGAAATCCCGGACTCCGTAAACCGATACCTTTTATAATCTGTCTCTTTTGCAAGCGCTTCATCTGACATCAACTCGCCGTGATCGATCGTAATTTTTGTATGGTCAAATGATTCTGTTGATTCGTGACTCTCTCCGAGATGCTTATCGGTCAAAAGAATAACTGGCGTTTGATACCGTTCCGCGATATTAAACGCTTCTGCGGTAAGGAAAAACGCCTCCTGGGTATCACCCGGCGCAAGCACAATCCTCGGAAAATCACCTTGGTGGGCGTGCAAGACAAAACGCAGGTCTCCTTGTTCTGTCCAAGTCGGAAGACCGGTCGCAGGTCCAGGTCGCTGACCTTCAACAATCACCACAGGTGTCTCAGTCATTGCTGCAAGTCCGTACCCTTCTGTCATCAACGAGAATCCGCCGCCTGAGGTTGCGCACATCACCCGGACTCCGGTATATCCTGCTCCGACCGCCTGGTTAATAACGCCAATCTCATCCTCCGCATGCCGTACCAACACTCCGTATTTTGGTCCGTATTCAGCCATAAAATGGAGGATGGATGAGGTCGGAGTCATAGGATACGCCACGTAAAACTTACAACCTGCCGCTATGGCACCCATACCCATCGCTTCGTTTGCTGCAATCAAAATACGGTTTGAGGTCCCGACCGACCGAAGTTTGATATGAAAGTCCTGAGGGAAATTCCGTTTGACAAACTCGTATCCACAGTGGGCAGAATCTTTATTAATCTTTACTATCTTCTCACCCTTCTTACCAAATGTTTCCTCGATGAGAGCATGCAA
>DATEUZ010000117.1:0-2767 GCA_035282885.1 Patescibacteria group bacterium
CCTTCTTCAGCTGGTGCGGAAATAATAAGGGGGGTTCTCGCCTCGTCAATAAGAATCGAGTCCACTTCGTCAACAATTGCAAAGATGTGTCCCCGCTGAACCATGTCGGAAAGATTTGCTCGCATGTTGTCGCGGAGATAATCAAAGCCAAACTCATTATTCGTTCCGTACAGCACATCGCAAAGATATGCTTGTTGGCGGGTAATCGGCCGTAAATGCATCAACCGTTCATCGTCTATATGCGTCTGGTCGATATACTCCGGATCTAGTTGAAACGCCTGTTCATGAATAATGGATGCGACTGTCAAGCCAAGTCGATGAAGAGCGACACCATACCAGCCAGCGTCTCGTCTTGCCAAATAGTCGTTTACCGTCACAATGTGGACACCTTTTTGTGGAAGTGCGTTTAAGTACACGGCGATGACGGCAGATAACGTCTTTCCTTCTCCAGTTTTTTGTTCTGCGATCTTTCCTTCATGAAGAGCCATTGCTGCCATGAGCTGGACATCAAACGCTCTCTCTCCAACCGTCCGTTTAATCGCTTCCCTGATAACCGCACATGCCTCTGGTAATAAATCATCGAGCGTTTCGCCCTCTTTCAGTCTTTGACGAAAAGCGTCTGTTTTCCCGGCTAACTTCTCATCTGAAAGCTTTTGCATGCTTTCCTCGAGCGAGTTGATTTTCTCAACAAGAGGTCTAAACCTGCTCAGTTCTTTTTCATTCGAATCGAGGAATTTCCCGAGAAATCCAAACATAGAAACCTTTCTTTTATTCTCTCTCTAGAGACTCATCATCATGAGTATATACGGGGTGTATTATATACGATCCTTTACGTTTCTCCTACGAAGATATCTCAGCTACCTTCGCCTTCGTTAGCTTTCTTAAAAGCTTTGGGGTGATGGAAAAAAGGGAATAGACACTTCCTGCCGATGCAAAAAGCTCTTTCCTCTTAAAAAGGGTTCTATCCATAAACGTCGGGAGGGTGTGCGTATGTCCGAAAGGAGGCACACCTCCAACAGAAAACCCAAGAACTTTACGAATATAATCAGGATGCGCTTTTATTATCTCCCCCTTTTCCGTTTGGCGTTTCAGTTCTCCTTCGTCAACCCGTCGATCCCCTCCAACAAGGCACAAAACAAATTTTTCTCCGGCCTGAAAAATGAGAGACTTCACAATCGACGACAACGGTCGTCCAGTAGCGTTGGCCGCATCCTGTGCAGTGACCACAGGGGAGGAGAAAAAATACACGGATATGTCAACATCCATGCCCTCGAGATATTCTAGGAATTGTTGGCGAGCTTTTGCCATATCTTTTTACTGTGGCTTGGTGCTTACTGTGGACAGGTGGTCACCCACGATGATGAGGATATTTTTGAACGGCCCTTCACCTTTTACAACTTTCGTATCAATATGCTTAAAAGACGTTCGTAACTTTTCTATAAACGCATCTGCCTCAACCTTTTTCTTCCCATAATAGAGTCTGTTAAAAATAACGGATCCTCCTTGAGTCGAAAGAGAGGGGAGTATCTGTAAAAATTCCTCTGATTCGCAAAAGATAGGGATTCTGTCTCCGATGTACATGTCAACGCAAATAACATCAAACGTTTCGCCTTTTTCTTTTGTCTCTTTGACCCAGGTGGACGCGTCGGCGCACACGGAGCGTATCCTGGGATCGGCCAGATGAAAATACCGTTGTCCGATTTCAATGATTTTGGGTTCTATCTCAACACCGACCACATAGGCGTTCGGATACACGCTCAAAAACTGTGCTGCGGATGTCCCCGCTCCAAGTCCCAGAATAAGAATTTTCTGAACGGTCTCGTGACGTTCCTGCGCGAGCTGAATAAACCCATCCCACACCCCGTAGGTCTTTGTACTTCTGGGATCGTACACAGACTGCACGAGTCCGCCCACAATAAGCTTTCGGACTCCTGTTCGGTCTTCTGCAACAGCGATTTTCCCGCTTACAGGGGTTTCTGTTTCGTAGATTGTCCGGGGAACGAAAAACATACCTATCCCTTCGGCTGTATTGTATCTTTTCCGACAAACTCCCGCAAGACCTTCGGCACAACGACTGATCCGTCTGCTTCCTGATAATTCTCCAACACAGCTGCAAGAAGCCGCGGCGTTGCAGCCACGGTGTTATTTATCGTATAGACGTACTTCAGTGTTCCGTCAGTATCCTTGTATTTCATGTTGAGCCGTCTGGACTGAAAATCAAGAAAATACGAATCAGAATGCGTTTCTCGATACTTTTGTTGCGCGGGAAACCACGTTTCGATATCATATTTCTTCCGTTGCCCGGCACCCATATCCGCAGTACACATAAGAAGAACCTGATATGGAAGTTCCAAATCTTTGAGGATTTGTTCACTGAAACCAAGCATCTTGTCATGCCAGGTTCTGGTGAGCTCTTCATCCGCGGGAAGAAGAACCACTTGTTCGACTTTCATAAATTCATGGACCCGAATCACTCCCCGAACATCTTTTCCGTAACTTCCGACTTCCCGTCGAAAACACGGACTGATTCCTGTCAGTTTCATCGGTAAATCTGAGAGGTTGAGCGTCTCGTTTGCATAATATGCAGTCAAAGACACTTCTGCGGTTCCAATCAGATGAAGGTTATCCTGAACCGTGTAGTGATCCTCTGCGCCCCAGGGGAAATATCCAGTTCCTTCGAAATACTCAGGCTTCACCAACCAGGGAACATGCATCGGCGTGAATCCTTGCTTGATCATAAACCGAAGCGCGTAATCAAGAATCGCCT
>DATEUZ010000118.1:0-5829 GCA_035282885.1 Patescibacteria group bacterium
TGTCTCTACAAGAGATCTCGTAAGAGAAATGCTCTCCGAGAAAGAAAATCCTCTCGAGTATCCCGCGGCTACAAAATACGTTGTCAGGATAGGATCAATTTCCCCATCAGCTATCGCCTTCACAATCCGAAACATTTCAGCTTCCGTAAGAGTTTCACCACCGAGCTTCCGACGAATGGCGGTAGTCACATCGATGGGCGCTATGGACCTATGTAGATGGCGTGGCTTGTTCATTTAGATATGACTGTAGGATAAGACTCGCGGCGTATGCATCAATATCAACTCGTCTTGATTTTTTCTTTTTCCCGGATGCGATCATTCCTCGCAATGCATCTCTGCTTGTCAAAGTTTCATCAAAGAAAATAACAGGGATGTGCAACAATTCATATAACTTTCTTCCGAAACGCTTTACTTCTTCTCCCATAGTACCTCCAGGAAGACCAATCACTACTTTTGTCACAGCAAGCTCCTTGCATAACCTTTCAATATGAAGATGTGTTCCATTGATCGACGAGACTGTCAAAACTTTTAATGGTGAAGAGAATATCCCTTCAGAAAGGGCTATTCCAATTCTCTTTCTCCCATAATCTATTCCTAAAATTGCCATGTTATGACCCCAAAAGCTTCGCAGATATCACAAGTCTTCCCAAATCAATACCAGGAGGAACGCACGTCACGAGACTCAACTCTCTTTCCTCACTTGGTTGAGAAAGAATTGAGTAATCTTTCGGTGAAACCAGTTTTCTTCCCTCGACCCGATACATATACTGCACCCCATCATATTCTACTCGGATAAGATCTCCTTTTGTCAGAAGGTGTAAGGTGGAGAAAATCGTTTTATACGATTTGGGATTATAAAAATAAGGGAGGACCGAATGTCCGAAGATAACACTGTTTCCTATCTTTCCTGGTAACGCCGTACCTGGAAATTGGATAAGACTCGTGTCTAAATCCTCTGCTCCGACCCTTACTTCAGCATCAAGAATTCCCAATTTCTCTATGGTAATTTTATATGTCTTTCCCTCTTCCCCATCCGTGTCATTGTCAAGAATATCTAGGGAGTTTTCTACATTCGTTATCCCCTCCTGAATCGGAGAAGGTAATGCCTCACCCTCTATGGCCCTCCCGTACATCGGATACCAGAGAAGGATTGGAGCAAAGAGAAAAAGAAGAATACTTAAGCCCACTCCCATAAGAACGATGCTTATATGCTGTGGTTTTTTAGAAAATAGAGCGTCTGTTAGCGTGGCGCAACCTCTATCTTGATATTTTCTGGAATTCTTGGCATTGTTCTTAAGAATGACGGCAGTTTCGGCCAGATACGAAATTCAAATCCAGCAAGCTGCGGCTGTCTGTTAAGATAATCTTCAGCTATAGACTCCTTTTTCCCGGCCAAGTTTCGTTGCAGTTCTCCCTCGTCAAGATGGGGAATCAATTGGGCCGTGAACTTCACCTTCAACCGTACCAACTTTTCCTCCATATCAACACTCGGCGCTTCAAATTCTTGAGTGACTTCCTCTTTCTTGAAATCATACCCCTGCGGGATGGTTCCTTCTATAAGAAGGCCGAGAAGTTCGTGAAGACCTGTCTCAGAAAAAACAAGCGTTGAAGTTTTAATTTCTACCTGGGCATTCACTTCTTTTGCCTCGTCTCCAACTTTCCTGTCGAATTCCCGCTTCACAATCGTTTCCGCTACGGATTCTGGAACAAACATTTCTTTGTCTTGAAGTTGTCCTTTCAGAGAATCTTTTCCTTGATTTTTCAGTTCTGATGTCAACACCTCAACCAACCGGTTCTGATCTTCTTCAGAAACAACTGTCACTTCCCTACTTGTCCCCCCGGCAAACGCCGTATCATTATGTGCAGTAAACGCGGTCGATGAGAAATCTTTAAAAACGAAGTCTTGACCTTGGGACATGTTGTAGGAAGTACCAATATCAGAAGCCACAACCGTCGTGTCTGCTTTGCCAAAGGTAAGGCCTTCCAAAGTCGCACTGTAGGAAGCAACAGTCATTGACTCCTCCAACTGAAATTTTAGATTTTGCGGCCCGATGAGCACATCTTGAGGCTGGAAGGTTTTGGAACTTGCCGTCTTATTATAAATAGTAACTCTCCCTTTTGCCTTCTCCCCCACAACTTTTTTGCCAGTCGCAACACCTTTCTTCCCGCCCTCGGTGAACACTTCAACCACCCTTCCTGGAATTTGTTTCTTTTCTTTATCTACCCCAGTGTCGGATGCGAGAATACGAATATCTTCTTCGTGTGTCAATGTTTTCGGCTCGACGAGAAGCTTCACTTCTGCTTTCGGGATATACCAGTAGGCCGCAAAAAGCCCACCCAAAAGAAGGATGATACTTACTGCAGTTCCTACAATAAACATCCAGGACTGTCTTTTTATTGATAATCGGGGCAGACGAAAACGGGGAAGCTGAAACGAAGGCTTCTCTGGTTCTGCCATCTCAGACGTGTCTTCAATGACCTCCAGCATCTTACTTCCTTTTTCTTCTTCAGGGAATGCGGAAAAAGAAACCGGTTCCTCGGTACTCTCTTCCGGGACAGGTTCACCTTTGACTTCCTTTGGTAGTGTATCGGCAATATCTGTTCCGTGAACAAACCCGAGTTCTTCGAGGTGTTCTTTTGGCATTTCTCCTCTGACCGGATGCGTCACTTCGGTATCTCTCATCGGTTCTTTTTCCTCCTTTGTCGGGATAAAACCTGTTCCCACAACTTCCTTCCCGAGTCTTCGAGCTAGGTCAACACCTCCCGCACAAGCGATTGCTTCAATGTCACGAGGATAGAACAGCATTTCCAATTTCGGGACATGAATAAATGAAGACTTCTTCATCCAAGGATAGGATGAAAGAGATGACTTCGCTTCTTCCATAAACCGTTCATCTCCATACACAATGAGACGTGGCGGAAACACTTCAATATAAGAAAACCGTTGCAGTGCTTGTTCTGTATCAAACCCAATTCCTTCGCTCGAGCGTGGTGCCTCTTTCACACCTTCCAAGCGACCAACGCGTACTAAAGCAACACTGACCTCTTTTTCATACACACCGACGAGAATCGCGGTTATCGGCGTTCCTTCTTGAAGTCGCCTCGCATGAGCGATCGCCTCGGGTATGGCCACAAAAGCAAGCGGCTTCAGATCAAGTTCCTTTGCAAGTTTCTTAATATGGGAAAAATACGGTTCATGAATCCGTTCTTCTGACACCCAGTGTTCGGGTAGCCCGAACATAACCTTAGGAACCTCGATTTCGTATTCAGCCATCGCCTCAGCGATAGCGGTATCAGCGGAGTCGATTGCCCTATCCCAATCATTTTCAGGATACAAGGCTTTCCCAGTACCTAAAATCGAGACCTTTTGGTCCATCAATCTCCACGTAGCAGCCTTGACACTTGCGTGATCTATTTGAAGTGCAAGATAGACCTCTGGCAGATCTTCGGGTTTCTCTTGCGAGAAGAATTCTGTGATCTTCCCAACTATATTCATCGGGCAGGCCTCTCCTTACATTTTACCGCGACTGAACTTTGCCGTAAATGCGACGAACTCCTGCGCTCACACTTTCCTCTTTTTTGAGGGTAAAATGACCTATTTCTTTTGTGGAGGTAACATGGGGACCTCCGCACAGTTCTTTACTAAATGACCCTATTGTATATAACGTTACCTGATCCACATTTTTATATTTTTCTTTAAATAAAGCCTCAGCTCGTTCTTTTTTCGCCTGTTCAAACGTTGTCACTACTTTCTGAACCGGTAAATCTTCTTTGATTTTCTCGTTTACCAGATCTTCCACCGATCGCAGTTCCTCACGAGTCAACTTTCTCGGAAAGTTGAAATCATGCCGAAATTCGCCAACCCCGATTTTCTGTCCCCTTTGATGAATGTCGCTTCCCAGAACTTCTCGCAAAGCCTGGTTCAAAAGATGTGCTGCCGAATGTGCAGGTGCTATCTCGTCGCTTTTGAACATCTTGCCACTCTGACGAGACTTTTCCTGATGCTTTTGATAGAGCGAATCAAGTTCAGCCTTGATCGTGTCCCGATTTTTCTGAAGATCTTGGTCTTGTACCAGTTCAAATGTCATATCATACGGAAGTCCATATGTCTCGAATAATCCAAAGACATCTTCTGCAGTAAGTTTTCTCTTTCCGATAATCTTCTGCAATTCACGCATGCCGACTTGTAATGTGTGCAAGAATCTTCCTTCCTCTTCAGACAACAGGTCAACAATCTGGGACTTTTCCTGAAGTCTTGGATACAGACTTCCATACTCGGAGATCACGGTTCTCGCCAGAGCTTCTATACTCCCTTCATGTAATCCTATTTTTTTTGCATGAAGCGTGGCGCGACGGATCACCCGACGTAAAATATATCCTTCCTCTTTGTTACTTGGGACCACTCCATCCGCAACCAAAAAGACTGCACCCCGCACATGGTCACTTATGATACGAAAAGAGGAAACAGTTTCAGGCCTTTCGTATGAGGTAAGAGAAAGGTGTCCGATTTTCTGAATAAGAGGCAGAAAGAGATCAGTCGAGAATATGGAATCTCCATCCTGGAGGACACGGGCAATCCGCTCCAGACCCATTCCTGTGTCAATGTTTTTCTGAGAAAGTGGTGTCAGATTCCCTTTTGAATCCTGGAAAAACTCCATAAAAACTAAATTCCAAATTTCAAGAAATCGTCCACATTCGCAGTTCGGGCCACAATTTTTTCCACAGGAAAGGTGCTTTCCAAAATCAAAATGGATCTCAGAACATGGGCCGCAAGGTCCGTTGTCTCCGGTTGGACCCCAAAAATTATCTTTTCTTCCAAACTGGAAAATATGAGAAGCGGGGACTCCCATTTTTTCCCAAATCTTTATAGCTTCTGTGTCTTTCGGTACCTTTCCCTCTCCTTCAAAGACCGTCACCCAAAGGTTCTCTTTAGGTAAATGAAAGTCCTCAGTTAATATCTTCCAAGCATACGCGATAGCCTCTTTTTTGAAGTAATCACCAATCGAGAAATTCCCAAGCATTTCAAAAAAGGTAAGATGCGTTGTATCTCCGACCTCATCGATATCTGTTGTCCGAAACGATTTCTGAATTGACGCAAGCCTCCGTGAACGAAGTGGCTTCCCTGTCGTTTGATGAATATCCGTCATCACGTCTTTCTGTCCACTCATATACGGCTTGAACTGCTGCATACCTGCCGTCGTGAGAAGGACAGACGGGTCATCTTCAGGGAGAAGAGATGAAGAAGAAACAATGATATGGCCTTGTTTCTCGAAAAATCTGGTGAACGTTTCTCGAATTTTTATATGGTTCATGGAAAACTCGTGCCCTCATTATACTCAAGATGAGGCTAGAAGACAAGTAAACGGTCAGGAAAATTATAACGGGATGGAGCTATCACGTTGCCGAACGGTGAAAAAACTTCTTTTTTTTCCCTCCTGCAAAATCCCTTCCTTTTTCCTGAATCCTGGCAAGGTACTCAGGGAGCTTCTCGAGTTCCTCTTCGACGTGTTCAAGTTCTTTTGTGACGTTTTCTTGTACCTCTTTTTTCACCTCTGTGGTCTTTTTCTCCATCCTATTTGTTTCTTTTTCGACTCTTGAGATAAGCTGTTCCAATTTTTCAAAAACAGTACCGTCTTTATGAAAAATCGTATGGCGAATTTTTGTTCCTTCTTTTGTTCCATACAAGAACACGAAGGCGGCGCCGACAAGAGTACCGACGAGAAATCCCCAAAAAGCGGAGATGCCACCTGAATCGTGGACGTGAGTGACCGTATTATTCTTCTTTACTATCACGATTCTTCTCCCGAAGTGAACGGACGAGATGAAAGA
>DATEUZ010000119.1:0-9367 GCA_035282885.1 Patescibacteria group bacterium
GATGACAAAAAGAAGGTTCATGAAGATTGCTTTGATTGTTTCCGTCTTCATAGGGTGATTATATCAGATTGGTCTATCTTCACGTTACACCTCCATTTGATCTCAATGGGTATAATGGTGGTATGAAGGCAAAAGACTTCAACCTGCCGGATGAAAACGGGAAGTACCACAGGCTTTCCGATTACCTTGGGAAATGGGTTGTTTTGTATTTTTACCCCAAAGACGATACACCCGGATGTACGAAAGAAGCGTGCAGTTTCCGTGATTATTTCGGGGAGTTAAAAAAATACGGAGTCGTGATCTTAGGTATTTCAAAAGATTCTGTTGCCTCACACAAGAAATTTTCTGACAAATACCATCTTCCTTTTTCCCTCTTGAGTGACGAGACGAAAGAGACACTCAAAGCCTATGGGGCGTGGGGAGTCAAGAAGTTTGTGGGAAAAGAGTTTGAGGGGGTTTTACGGAATACGTACCTTATTGATGGAAACGGTGACGTTCGTAAAACTTATGAGAAAGTGAATCCTCTGACGCATGCTCAAGAGATTTTGTATGATGTGAAAGAGTTTGCAGGGATCAGAAAAACTCCAAGATAAAAGGCTGGTTTTACCAGAAGACTCCGATAACGTAACTTGTTCCCTGGACTGTTTGGTCACCTGTTAAGAGTGCTCCGTGAGAGCTTACCCATGTTTCCCAGTGTGTTTTTTTCCTTTGTTCCATGGCCATCAGAAGTAGTGTAAGAGAGACAGGCGAGTCTGTATGGTCATCTTGGAAGCTTAAGAGTGTCTGATAATCGAAGTTCTGAATGACCTTGATGCTTTCTTCGTTTTTCTTCATCGCTTCAAGAAGCATCATGTTATGCGAAAAATCGACGCTTGCGATATATAACGTATTTTTCGGCAATGTTGCGTCCAGAAAATTTATTTTTTCCCTCAGGTCCTGCCTCTGGTAGCGGGGAGAAATGACAAGGGGAATAATTTTTGCATGAGGAAAATAGGTCTGTAGAGAGGGGAGATGAAGCATGATGCTGTGTTCTTTTTCCACCAGAGAGTTACTTACCTCTACATCGGGAAACGTTTCTCTCATTTTTCCTATGATGTTTGTTGCGAGTGGATAATGTTCTATCTGGTCAGCCGAAACGAAGGTCGGGCTTTCCGGTACAAAATGATTCGGCCCGAAGATGACAATATATTCGTATGGTTCTCCTTTTATTTTTTCGAATGATGAAAGGATGAGTTCTTCTGCAAGGTTATGGTGGGGAAGAATAATTCCTGAAACCTGTTGTACGACCGGTTGTTCAGTGCTGGTTCCCGCAATCTTTCCGGTTTGGTTTTTGTAGTAGACGACTCCGAGAATCGAAATAAAGACAAAGAAAACCAGCATTGCAAGGACAGAATTTCTTTTCATAAATTTGATCCTTTGATTTCTATTGTTTCTTCGGGAGTTGATTTGAAAAGGTCGAGTTCCTGTCGTGACTGGATAACGGCAGGTTCTGCAATGTATGTCCCCGCAAAGCTTGCACGGGCATAGTACACCACGTAGCGTTTTCCGTATATCCTCCACCAAGGTGAATTCCAAAATGTATGTTCAACGATGGAATGTGTGACTTGCGAGGTCCATCCCTCATGTGAGAGACCGTATGTTGATGGATTTGAAAGGTAGGTGAATCCTGAGGGAAGATGATCCGTGACAGTATAGGTTCCGGGTGGTGAGTCTTTGATATGTATATCGAAATCTATCCTGACTTCAACAACATCACCGATATGAATATCTGTTCCATCTCCTTTGACTTTTTTGTAACTGCGTTTTATTTTCATTCGGTCATCTGAAGGAAGGAGAGAAAGGGTTTCAGGACCGACAAAGTAGTACGATGCTGCATCTATTTTTCCGCTCAAGACGTTGAGCGTAAAGGAATTGGTTTCGCTCGGGTTCAAGGAGAACGTCAAATTACCGCCGCTTGTCAGTTCTTTTTCGAGCTTTTTGTTACTTGGAGAGGTGAAGGAGACTTTGGTTGTCTCATCTGGAAGTTTTGAGAGTTCTTCATCGATGAATGCGATGTCAGAAAGATCAAGCACAATGTCGTCTGCATATTCCCTATAATCCCGAAGGTATGAGAAGAGTCCTTCATCATAGGTTTTTTCAACCATACTGCCGAGAAGGAGTGCCCAGCCTGTGTCTTTGACATACTGGTCGTTGAGGTTTTCAGTTAGTTCCTCAGACTGTATTCGAATATATGGTTTGTATTCGTATGCGTAATTGGCGAGAAGTTCATAGTAGATCTCCCGGGCTGTTTCGGTTTCTCCTATGGATGCAAGGGAGAGTGCGAGAAGCACTTGTTCTTTATAGGTTGGCATTCCCTGGTTTGACACGAAGTCTTCAAGCTGATTCATGACCGCATCAGTGTCAAGATTTGCATCAGGCTGAACGATACTTACTACGGGTGCGATCTGCGTGGAGAGGATTTTAAGGTCGTTAATTCGTGGTTCTCCGAGCATGGTCAGACCCCACGCAGCATAGATTTTATCTACGGTTCCGCTGTAACTACTCTCCAGTTTTTCCCTCAGATAGGGTTTCATTTTTTCTTTGTCGAAGTGCGATGGGTCAACAAAGATTGCCCAGACAGTTGTTTCTAAATTGCTACTTCCCCAGTCTACCTGAGAAAGTCCCCCGTCTTCGTTTTGAAACGTCGTTATTTCAAGCGGCCTATTGGTACAGAGTGTATCGTTAAATCTTTTTTCTAAAATTTTTGATGCAGAAAGTCTTGCAAGTTGTTTTTCAAGCCGATTGCTTTCGGTATAGCAAAATCTGGCCAAAGACGGGTAATACAGTCCTTTTCCGACATCGCTGACGATGAGTTTTATCGGCTTGTCGGAAAGGACAGTTTCGACTCCGATTGATGTGAGGCTTTGTCCTTTTTTAAGAGTTTGTTTGGTGGAGTGTTCGAACTCAAAGCGTGAACTTATCACTTGAAACGGAAGTTTTATTCCGTCTTCAAGGTTCTGTACTTTTCCTTTTAGGGAAGCGTGGTAAAGTCCTACGTCAAGTTGGGGGAACGGGAAGTTCACACTTCTGAATGCATCCGCTGTTTTCGTCTGTTTCTCTTTGACCGTATCTCCCTGAAGGAATATTGCGGTGAAGTCAACGGACGATTTCTCTTTCAGGCTTTTTCCGAAGGATCCGCCTGTAAGATCGGGACTGTCTCTTTGGATGTATTTTTTGGGGAAGTTACTGGTCACAAAAAAATCTTTTGTCACAATAAGACTCGATTCGTTTTGCCCTGCATCCAGTTCAGATGTGACTCCCTGCGCATAAATAATCCATGTGGTGAGGTTATCAGGTAATGTGAATTCAAAATGAGCTTCTCCGTTTGCGTCGGTAACTGCTTCGCCGAAATACGCGGTATCTTTAAAGAGTTCTCTTTCGTCGCCGCCACCACCACCTTGTTCAGCCATATTTTCGTCCGGAAGTGCTGGACGGTGAGAGTAATAGTTGTAATACACATAGTTTGGAACAGACTGGTAGAGATCACTTAAGATATTAGGTTCGATAACATATCCCATTGCGGCTAATGCTTGGTCCACAACGACGATATGAACGCTTGCTCCCTGGATCGGGGCAGTCCCTTTTGAGACATCGACCGTCACTTTTGCGCGATCCTGTGGTTTATATGTTTGCAAGTCTGTTTTAATTGAAATGTCGAGCTTACTATCATCTTCTTTGTACTGCAGTTCTAGGCTATTAAAGTAATATTGTTCGTTGTAGTAATAATAATAGGAACAATACCAACTCCATCTACAAGGAGTGTTGACGGACAGATAGTGTTTTCCGGTAAAGATAAGCGCTGCAACCGAGATATTCGGGATGTGTTTTTTCTCGAACGTAAATTGAAAGGTCGGCTGATCGTTGATCGTTACTTCCTGTTGTCCCTGCTTTGCGATGAGAAATAAAAATCTATTGTTATCAGTATCAGGATATATTTGTTCACCCAGGTTGATGCGTAGTTTTACTTCCTCTCCTAAAGAGTACTCGCTGGTTTCTTTATCCAGGGTGAGGGTCGGGATGGCTTTTGAGAACTCTTCATAATTCTGAGAGCCGGTTTGATAGTAGAAGTACACTGTTTCTTTGTCAGGATGATTATCGCTATCCGTGACGACGAGCGATGTCGTGTAGCTCTTTCCTTCTTCGAGCGTGTATTCATGGGAGAACTCTCCGTTCTCATTCGTTTTAAGAGTTTTTTGTTCAACGTCTTCTTCGTGTTTTACATACTCATAGGACTTTCTGGTTGTTTTCTCGATGAAGTCATAATATGTTCCTGATTCTTTTTTTTCGTACCAGGTTTTTTTCGTTGAGAGTTTCACTGGCGTATTTGCGGATGGCTTCCCTTTTGTCTCGGAACTTGTCCCTTCATTCAATCCTGTCAGGTCGAGATGATTGACTGTTCCTTTAACCGTGGCTTTGTTCTTTTTTTGTTCAGTCTCGGTGGTGAGCATAAGCTTGCTTCCAAAGACATACACGCTTCCTTGTCCCTCGATAATTTTTTGTTGGGCTATCGCAGGAGCAAATGTGACTGTTTCATACCGTGGATAGGAATCCCACCAAGAGTCATATTCAGGTTCTTTGTATTGTGGTAAATAGGTATAAGGGATTTCACCGTTTTCTCCCGTGTCGATCTCAGTGCTTCTTTCGGTTCTTGATTCATAGATTTTCATTGGGATGTGACTTGCGGGGGTCTCATCAAAGAATTGTGCTTGTGCAGAGAAATCGACTTTTTCTGTTGAAAAGATTGCTTTTTTATCGGTTGTGACTTCTATCTGAATTTCGGGTTTTTCGTACTCTGCTATAGATAGTCCGTCACTTGCTACCTCCAGGTCTCCGACCATCAATCTGATTGAGCCCCAATCCGGCGGAACGTTTTCCAGTTTAAAGCTTCCGATGAACGATCCGTCGTTATCCGGGGTGATTGTTCGGGAAAATTTTTCTGCGTTTTCTGCGGAGCCAGTAATATCCAGTTTTACTTCGACTTTAGAGGGAGGCCGATTCGTATCTCTTCTTTTGACTACACCGTAGAAGTACACAGTGTCATTCGGCGTGTAGACATACCGTTCATGATAGAGATATGCCCAGTACTCATCGCTTGTTTTTTTACCGGGTGGCGTGTCTGAGGAAAGCGAATTGACAGGAAGGACAAGTCTTTTTTGTTCGGGATTCACGATTTCAAGATAGTGTCTTGTATCACCAAAAAGGACTGATGGAGAACTGAATGTGACAAATCCCTTTTCGTTGGTTGTGTACTCTTCACCCCTTCCTAGGACTTTCACTTTTGCCGTGCTCGCAGGAGTGCCGTCTAACATGTTTGCCCAGACAACAGTCTGCTCTTTCCCGACAGAGACATATCCTGTAAGTGACGTTGATTGCACCCAAAGTTGTTTCAGGTCTTGTTTATTATCAGACCAGAACTGGACGAGATAGAATCCTTCGGGAAGTTTTTCAGGAAGTTGTAAAAAGTTCAGGTTTTCTTTGTTTTGAACATTCAATTCCACACTCATGACTCTTGAGAGAGTTGTGGTTGCTACGATTGACTCTTCAGCGTAGTAGTGCATCCAACTTGACTGAATCTCGTCAATGTTTTTTCGTGAGTTGATGAAGGCGGTACTTGAGGGGAATTGATAGACTTCTGTCTGAATTTTTTTCTCGTTCGGCCACTCTGCCGTATAGACTTTTGTGATGAGAGGTTCATCAGGCGAAACTTGCTGGAAATCTTCATCAAGACTGAAATAGGACTTCTTTTGTTCTTTCTCTTTGGTCTGGAATGTAAAGGTGAAGTCCGTATCGATCGGGTCGCTCCTTGATGAGAGGTTTAGTCCTTTTCTTACTGTCACGGTGTAGACGGTTTTTTCTGCCAGCGGATCGAGAGGAACAATTGCAAAGGTTTCATTATGTCGCTCAACGTGGTATTTTACCGAAGGCGTGATGGTAAGGAAGGGGATGGGGTCGTTATAATCGTCTTGACTGAAGACGATTTCAATTCCCGTATTGACCGGGACATCTGTTGCCTTATCACCCGGAATACTGTTGACGATTCTAAATTTCCCTTGAGCTTGGTACGCCCAGCTATAATCACGGTCAAATGTATGGCCATCAGATTCTTTATCCTCAACGTCCAGATTTGCCCAAAATGCCTGGTTTAAAGCAAACACGATTTTGGGAGTGATTGTGTATTGTTGAGAACTGACTTTTTTGACGGTGACGGGTGTCGAGGTCTTGAGGTTTTGCTGGAGGAACTCTTCCTGAATTGGTTGATCGGCCGTTAAGATAAACGTTTCTTTAGGGAGAATACCGAACTTACTTTGGCTTGTTGCTGACATGGCAAAGAAAGGTTTTTCCCTTTGAGGGATCTCAAGCCGTTTCCAGTCCCCATACTCTGTAATCGGAACTTCAAACGGCCGTATAATCTGGCCTTCAAAGATGTTCGGATTGGTGAGGAGGACAAGAAGGGATATTGCCGAGAGAAGAAAGACGATGAGTCCGACAAGGAGGAGTCTTTGTTTTTTGGGTAGATCCCGCCAGTACCCTTTTACAACCGACAACAGTCTTTGACACACATGGCAAGAAAAGAGGTTTTTCGGGGGTGGTATATGTTCAGGAGGAGGGGGAACGGACGAAGTTACTTGCTTTGCTGTTTCAGATGAATCGGTTGGCGTATCGACTGGAAAAGAAGAATTATGATACACAGTTTCGTTTTCGCCGGGCATGTTATCTCTTAGTATAGTAAGAGAAGGCCGAACGCGTCAATATTTGGGAGTTAAAGCGTAACCGGATCGATAGCCTTTGGAACGGTCGTGTGTGCATAAAAACGCAAAAAGAGTCCGATAAGAAGAGGGAAGAACATCAAGACAAAGAGCGAATACTTGGCAAACTGGATCTGATCCCCATACTGGACAATACCGTATAAAAGAAGATAGCTTATGACCCGGGGAATTCCGAGCGCCGATTCTCTTTCAATCATGAGATGGTACTTCTCACTCCAATGCCGGTCATGACTGTCGATTGCTTTGTAATAGACACTTGAAAGCCAGATATGTAAGAAGGGTGCTGAGATTCCTGTTATGACGGTATACGCGAGAATACCAAACACGTTCTGGAAGAATGCAAAAAGCCCAATTCCTACGGTCAGTCCTAAAACCCCAATCCAGTATGTTCTGCGGGAGCGCTCCAGGGTTTTTGAGGCGATGTATCCGCCGATTGCTCCAAGAAGGAATGCACTGGTTTGTGTAAAGCCCAAGAAAAGTTCTTTCTTGAGGATGAGATACATCAATACGCCGGATACTGTTCCTAAAAGGACGTCATAAAATCCAAGCGTTGCTTGCTGCATAAGTACATATTTCCACGCTTTCGACCTTTTATGAGAAAAAAGATGCGAAAAAGAAAATACCGGAGCTTCATGGGAAGGCAAGCGTCCGATAAGGAACGAGGAGAAGCCCAAAAGAAGAGAGACGATAAGAAAGAGCAGTGAATAGCCAAGTTTGACATGGAAGAACGTGACTGAGCCTCCAAGAGTCACGATGAGTCCGCCTATTGCCGGACCGATTGCCTGGAACATATTCATGAGTATCATCACGGAGCTGAAATACTTCACCCGTGATCCCCGGGGAGTATAGATGTATTGATTAAGATTATATCCTGCCCAGTAGTTCCCTGCGGAGAAGCCATGTAACAGTGCGAGCGGAATAAAAAACGTGATAGCTTTTTCCTGAAGAAGGAACAAAAGAAAGTAGTAAAGTGCTGACGAAATCAACCCGATTTTAACAAGCGTTCCTGATGAAACAATACGTAGGGTGTATCCTGAAAGAACGTTCCAGAAAAGGAGCATCGAAAGAACGATGGCATAATAGAGAAGGGTTGTTTTGACATCTGAATATTGAAAGAAAAAGAGCGTGACGAAAATACCTGCTAAAGAAGCGGCAAACGTAGAGACCCCCTGTATGACGATAAGATTTTGTTCCTCTTTTGATAACTGTTTAATACGTATGAGAATAATATCAGGTCAAAGAGGGAAAGAGAAAGATGGAAAAAATTTGTATAATAAGACGATGCAAAATGAAATTCATGTGTTTCGGAAACTTATAGCCTCCGGGGTTGAGATAAAAATAAAAGGGAAAAAGTACAGGATTGATTATCCCCGAAGAGTCTGGAAACAATTCCCCAAATCACTCCATAAAGTATTCGCGGATAATCTGGCATATATCTCAACCTGGCATCTGCCTTTTGTTGAGGATAGTTACTTAGTCTATCACCACTCCCATTCTCTGATCGAGCCGACGTTTTTCAAGATACTTCTTTATTCGATTCCGATGAATATTTTTGACGAGCATCACGCTCATACATCAGATCTTATCAAGAGGTTTTATAACTACAATTTCAAAACGCAGTTCAAAGCATTGAACTATACCTATTCCGGGAAACGGATCAAGAAAAATTTGAGAGAGCGGGCGATTCTTCTCTTTTCTTTCGGGAAGGAAAGCCTTCTGACGTATGGACTGTTGGAAGAGTTAGGAGTAAAGGCCATCCCGTTTTTTATGAGAGAACCCCAAAGTGCCTATGAGAACGCACATAAAAAACGACTGGCCGAGAGATTTTATGAAAAGGTCGGGACAGAGGTCGGATTTTTTCCTCTTTCGATCGGAAAATTGCGACAGTCAAAGGACCTTTATTGGGGATGGGATATCATCCTTTCCCAGTATGTCTTTATTTTGCTCCCGTATTTTTTTTCGTCTCATGCTAAATATCTTTTCTTAGGAAACGAGCAAAGCTGTAATTTTTACAGGAAGGACGAGGAAGGGTTTTATGTGAATCCGGTGTTTGAACAGAGTGTCGGGGTGATGCAGCTTCTTCAGGATATTCCGAAACTGTTTTTTATCAACACACATATCGGAAGTCTTGTCGAGCCGATTCACGAAATGTTTATCACATTTGTTTTACATCATCGGTATCCAGAACTCGGAAGATTTCAGATGTCCTGTTTCTCGGAAGATGAAGAAGCAAAAAGAAGCCGCTGGTGTGGAAAATGTGAGAAATGCGCCCGTATGTATATCTTTTTTCGGGCACTTGGAATTCGACCCGAACGGGTCGGGTTTTACAGTAATCACATGTTAGATATGGAAAAGAAAAAATTGTATCCGCTTTTTGACCACGGGGGGAGTGACAGTGCGTATGGCGGAAGCGGTTTGGGCCGCGATGAGCAACTTCTGGCGTTTTACCTTGCGTATAAGAATGGCGTAAAGGGAGAATTGATGAACGAATTTCTTTCTTTGTATCTTGATGAGGCGGAAAAGAAAAAAGAAAAACTTTTGAAAGAGTATTTCAATCTCCA
>DATEUZ010000120.1:0-3826 GCA_035282885.1 Patescibacteria group bacterium
GAAACGGGCAGAATCGGCAGCGAGACAAGCCATCAATTCGCCACTTTTAGAGGTTTCAATCGACGGAGCAAAAGGACTCCTTTTTAATATTTCTGGCGGGCCAGATCTCACCATGTCGGAAGTCAACGATGCGGCGAATATTATTTACAAAGCAGCCGATGCGGACGCAAATATTATTTTTGGCGCCACGATTGACGAATCACTCGTCGATGAAGTAAAAATTACCGTTATTGCAACAGGATTTGATGAAACGAGACAACGCTTGATTGATATGAGAGAACCGGTTCCGGCTCGTGTGGAAGAAGCAAAGCCTCAGGAAGAGGAACCGCAACCCGAAAAGAAAGAAGAAGCGAAAGATCAACAGTTCCCAGGAGACGAGTTTGACGTACCGGCTTTCTTACGTCAGAAGCGTTCTTGACGATGGGGGGAAACTTTACTACAATTATGGAAAGTGATAAGCGTTGATGGAGTCATCACTCCGTAGCTCTGGGAAGAAAACCTTTCAGGTGAGTAGAACCTAGCGGGGAAGCCCGTAATAGCCAAAAAAGAGGGCTCCTTTCTTTTCGTTTTGAAAGGAGAAACAAGGTGGTACCACGGGAGAGTTCTCGTCCTTGACAGGAGAGAACTTTTTTTGTTGGAAAGAAAAAAGATGAAAAAGAAAAATCACAAAAATTTATTTCGCGCAGTTCAAACGGACGTTCCATTTCCACTTCTTGAAAAAGAGGTGCTTTCTTTTTGGGAAAAAGGACACGTTTTTGAGAAATCGGTAGCCCTACGACCAAAAGAAAGAGAGTTTACGTTTTATGATGGACCTCCGTTTGCGACAGGCCTTCCGCATTACGGACATCTTCTCCAGGGGACGATTAAAGACATCATTCCTCGTTACTGGACAATGAAAGGGTATCGGGTCGAAAGGCGTTTCGGATGGGATTGCCATGGTTTACCTGTGGAATACGAATTAGAGAAGGAACTTCATCTGACGGGACGACAAGACATTGAGAAGATGGGAATTGCCTCATTTAACGAAGCCTGTCGCGGTATTGTTCTCCGTTATACAAAAGAGTGGGAAAAGACCGTAACGCGAATGGGGAGGTGGATTGACTTTCGGAATGACTACAAAACGATGGACCCTTCCTATATGGAGTCTGTGTGGTGGGTATTCAAGAAGTTATGGGACGAAGGACTGATCTATGAAGGCTATAAAAGCATGCATATTTGTCCCAGGTGTGCAACTCCTCTCTCAAATTTTGAAGTGTCCCTCGGGTATAAAGACGTCACCGATCTTTCGGTTGTTGTTTCATTCCCTTTACGAGACGAAAAAGACACTTTTGTCTTGGCATGGACGACAACTCCCTGGACGCTTCCTGGAAATGTTCTTTTAGCTGTTCATCCAAAATTTGTATATGCAAAGGTTCGATATAACAACCATACCTATATTCTTGCGAAAGAAAAAGTGAAAGAAGTGTTTCAAGGAAAGGCCTACAAGATCGAAGGAACGCTCCACGCAAAAGATCTTGTAGGGAAGAAATACGAACCTTTATTCTTCATAGATCCCGGACAGGGAAAGAAGTTTGAAATCGTCACTGCTTCTTTTGTGACTCTGAAGGAGGGAACAGGAGTGGTTCATATTGCTCCTGCGTTTGGAGAAGAAGACCTGAACTTAAGTCAAGAAGTAGGGGCTCCTTTTGTCCAACACGTGGACAGAGAAGGGAAATTTACGTCACTTTACCCTGAGTGGCAAGGGAGATTTGCTCTTTCTCTTCATACAGAAATAATCAAGGCCCTAGGTCTTCGAAACCGGGTATTTTCAACCTTCTCGGTTTTGCACTCCTATCCACACTGCTGGAGGTGTGACACTCCTCTTCTCAACTATGCGGCGAAGAGCTGGTTTGTTGAAGTAACGAAAATAAAGAAAGACCTTTTAAAGCAGAATAAGAAGATCAGATGGGTACCAAAATACCTTCGGGACGGTCGTTTCGGAAACTGGCTAGAAGGAGCGAAGGACTGGGCGATTTCTCGGGATAGGTATTGGGGGACACCACTCCCGGTTTGGAGGTGTTCGTGCGGCCAGACTGTCGTTATCGGGTCACGAAAAGAACTCGAGACATTAACCGGGAAAAAGGTACACGATCTTCATAAACACTTTGTGGATGAACTTACGTTTCCGTGTCGATCCTGTGGGAAACCGATGAAGAACATCGGGAAAGTGCTTGATTGCTGGTTTGAATCGGGATCGATGCCCTATGCTTCGTTTCATTATCCTTTTGAACATAAAATCCGGTTCGAGAAAAATTTCCCCGCAGACTTCATCGGAGAGGCTGTTGATCAGACAAGAGGATGGTTTTACACTTTGCATGTCATAGCCGTTTCGCTTTTTCATACACCTGCCTTCAAGAATGTGATAACGACAGGACTTGTCTTGGCGGAAGACGGGCAAAAAATGAGTAAAAGTAAAAAGAACTACCCTGACCCGCTGGCAGTTTTCGAAAAATACGGGGCGGATATTTTACGTTTCTATATGGTCAATTCTCCGGTCGTGAAAGGAGAAGATCTTCGTTTTTCTGAAAAAGCGCTCCAAGAACTCGTACGAAATCTTCTTCTTCCATATTGGAACTCCTATGCGTTTTTTGTGATGCATGCGAACACGCATGGATATACCGTTTCTCAAAAAAAGCAAGGTAATATACACGTTCTGGATGAGTATATTCTCGCTCGTCTGAAACAAACGACTCTAAACGTAACAAAGATGCTTAATTCATATGATCTCTATGAAGCAACGAAAGCCTTTCAACCGTTTGTTGACGATCTTTCGCGTTGGTATGTCAGGAGATCCAGGGAGCGCTTTCAAAAGGGAAGTAAAGATGCATTATCAACGCTTCATACTGTCCTTACACAGTCGGCAAAACTCTTTGCCCCTTTCATGCCGTTTTTTACGGAAAACATGTATCAGAATTTAACCAAGGAATACTCGGTCCATCTCGCGAGTTGGCCAAAGATACAGAAGGTAACTGAAAAGGAGAGGAAACTCATTTCGTGGATGGAAAAGGTCCGAAAGGTTGTTGAATTAGGACATGCGGTGAGAAAAGAACACGGAGTACGGGTAAGACAACCGCTTGCGACCTTGTTTGTGACAGGTTGGACCGTGGGCAAAGTTCCGGCAAAGGAAAGACAGGAGCTCGTAGGTATTCTGAAGGACGAATTGAACGTCAAAGATGTCTCCTTTCAACCTGGTGATAGTCTGTCGACATCATTTGACTTCACCATTACCGATGCGTTACAAAAGGAAGGGGAAGCAAGAGAGCTGGTGAGGAAGGTCCAGGACTTACGGAAAAAAGAAGGTATTACTCCAGGTACTCGAATTGTGGTGTATGCACCTTCTTGGCCGAAAGAATTTGAATTATACGTAAAAGAAAAAACCTCAGCAGATTTCCTTAAAGTAGCACATGAGATTCGAATCGAGAAAATTTGATTGGGTACTGCTCCTTTTGAGTGTTCTTCTCCTTTCTTTAAGCGTTACCGTGATTTTTACGGGAGACATCAACACTGCACGCTCCCAATTTATCTTCAGCTTACTCGGCCTGGTGTTTTTTGGGGGAGTTGCCCTTTTCGATTACAACATGTTTCGTTTAGGCGGGAGGTTCATGTATATTGTGATGATCCTCTCTCTCCTTTCTGTCTTATTCATAGGCGAAGAAGTTAGAGGCTCTTTCCGCTGGTTCGTCATAGGACCTTTTAATGTACAACCGTCTGAATTGATGAAACCAGTTTTTATTCTCTTTTTCTCATGGTTTGCGTCGACTTTTTCATTGAAATCGATAAAAACCTT
>DATEUZ010000121.1:0-2434 GCA_035282885.1 Patescibacteria group bacterium
TTTCCCTAGCCTGTTTCACGGCTTCTTTTTCCCCTCCTGAAGTAATCCACTCGAAGCCACCCCATAGCAAGAAAAGAAAAGCGATAATGCCTGCTGCGCTGAAAAGGAGCGTTACAATAGCAGACACAATACCCTGGGGACTGACAGCACATAAACCACTGAATGGAGGATTGAGTGGGCAGTCTCCGGTTATTGGCGTTTGTTGATTTTGAGGGGGCGGGATTGTTCCAGGGAGACATGATTGCATCGTTGGATCGCAGATATAACGACAACTACTCGTAGCTGGGTCACAGACGCTTCCGAAAGAACAGTTTGGGGCGGATAGATTGCATGGACAGCTCGCATAATTGGGGTCACACTGTGCATAAGCTTGGAAAGGAAAGAAAAGGAAGAAAGAAGTGATTATAAATACACTTGTGAGAATAAATGATTTTTTCATAACGCTTTGTAGTGTACGTAATATTGCCTTTTTATTCAAGGAAGATATTAAAAAGGCAATTCTAGCAAAGTTACTCCAAAAAATTCTGAAAATACATTAATAACCGCAAAAGATATGATAGCTACAACTAACCCAATAACTGCATAGGTAAGTTGGTCTTTCGCCGCTTTAATCTGTTTTGGGTCTCCGCCGGCCGTAATGTATTGTATTCCCCCTAAGATTAGGTAGATGATGGCAAGCACACTGACGAATGTTAGGAACAGCGTCACAAAAACAGATACGGTATTTGCCAGAGAGATACCTGAAGAAGGAACACGATGTTTTCCAAGATTTAGAGCTAAAAGTTGGTTTGTTTGATTCATAAAGCTCCCTTATTTTGTGATTCCTGGTATTTCAAGTATCCCAGCGCCTATTACTTCAAGAAGAAAGACTGCAAGAACGACGAGAATTAAACCAGTGATTGCGCTCGTCAATTGCTCTTGCCCTTCTTTAAGTTTTTCTGGGTTTCCAGTGCTTGTCGCGATTGTAAAGCCAGCGAAGATAATGAGAATGAGCGCAATCCCACCGGCTATACCTGTTGTAATGCGAAGTAGGATTGTAACAAATCCACCAAGATCGTCGGTGGGAATACAACCAAGTGCTGTATCAATTCCACCCCAGGTCAAGGCGTCATTAGGATCTTCATCTATGCCGCCGGTTTTACAACGGGAGTTTGCTCCGGGACGGCGAGAAGCGACATCTTTGCTTACCTTAAAGGAGACAGAGGCGGTACACATCTCTTCATCTGGATCCCAAATTTTACGAATATCAAAGTACGTCCGTGCTAAGAGGATGGTGCCATTACCGGTGTAGGAAGCGTCTTGCTTCGGATCTCTTGGGAGTTCACAGTCAAAACGTGCGTCCATGGTCGATGAATTGACAATGACCCGTTGGGAAAGTTCGCAGCGACCGAGTGGATCAGTCACGAAACTTGCCCTTAAACGCGTTTCGAGTTTAAGAAAACTTTCTTTGGGATCGCTAGAACTATAAGTAAAACGAAGAACAAGAGGAATGTTTCCAGAAGGGAAAACTTTTTCTCCTGTTGCTTTAAATATTACTTTGTCAAATGCGTTTAAATCTTCTGGAAGGTCTACGGAACAAGATCCCCATGCAAGAGCTGGAGAGGGGGATGTAAAAAGTGTGAAGGATAACCCCGCAAAAATAAGAAATAAGAGAAGGTGTTTCTTCATGCTGCTTTAAGTCTATTCGAAGCAAAAGGATTTTTCAAGTAGATGCTATAACATGCTCCCCGCACTAAAGTACGGGGTCTCACTTCTTAAAGAGAATGGCATATCAGAATCCAATTCATCCGTGAGCTAAGGCTCATGGTGTTCCTGGGTTCTGATATAATTGGCCTATATGAAACTGCGTGCTGCCCTGGTGCTCCTCGGGACACTATTCATTATTTCTCTCCCCTTTTTTCATCCGATTTACGCCGATGAATTGGAGGAGATCGGTAAGAAAATTGACGAGCTGACAAAAGCCAGGGAAATGTCCATTGCTGCCACAAAACCGTTGGAAGGGACACTTCTTGACCTTGAAAAACAGATCTCTTCTATCCAATCACAGCTTTCGACCATCTCAAAAAATTTGACAAAAAAAGAAAAGGAATTATCAGACCTTGAATTCCAGATTAGTGAGGAAGAAGACAGGCTTGTGTATCAACAGGATGTGTTCGAAAAACGTGTTCGTTCTTACTATATTCGAAGTTATTCTTTTGTTCCGTTTCTTTTCTTATTTTCGTCTGAAGGAGCGCAATATGCGACCCGCGAACTCGCATACCAGCAAGCCGCAGCCGGTGAAGATAAACGGGTGATTGAGGAAATCGTGCTTTCGATCCAAAGTCTTGAGGAGAAAAAACAAGAAGCAAAAGAACTGAAAGCAAAGCTAGAAAGCGAGAAATCACGGCTTGCAGTGTTGCAGCAAAAACTCGATACAGAGGCAGCGTTTTTCCGC
>DATEUZ010000122.1:0-3327 GCA_035282885.1 Patescibacteria group bacterium
TAAAAAAGACATCAAGAAAGCGAGAGGCCTGCACAGGGGCCACATTCTAAGAGAGACTTTCTTTTCTAAGTCTTTTCAGTCTCGCAACGACGAATACATGACGAGTCAACTTGGAATTCCAAGCCTTGATGGCTCGTGCTACGAACTCATAGTCTCGACAAATGAAGTGAGTTATCAGAAAGATGGCCCGATCCATGTTTCTTCTGATGGTCGCTATTCGCTTTTAAGGATGGAGGTGGAGGAGCGTGAGATGGGAACTGAAGTTTCAGTATATCGAGCTTATCAGAAAATCTTTCAGCGTATAGAAGCAGATAATATGGGTCACTTAGTAAGAATCTGGAATTTCATTCCTCAACTCTTAACGCAGGATCAAAATCTAGAAAGATATAGGCAATTCAATATTGGCAGAAATATGGCCTGGAAAGATTTTGGGCCAAAAAACGATAATGGTGAACCAGCCTCTCCTGCTGCTACTGGCATTGGCGCAGCAGATGGGCCAATTGTAATTGAATGTTTAGTTTCAAAAATTCCCGTTTTACATCTTCAAAATCCTAGACAAACTCCCGCTCATTTATATTCACAGCGATTCGGTCCTAAGCCACCTGTTTTTTCTAGAGCAACTGTTTGCTTCGATAAAATCAGCCCATTGGTGTTTATTTCAGGCACCGCCAGTTTAGTGGGAGAAGATGTAATGTGGAAAGGAGACCCAGAGAAGCAAACTAAAGAAGCCCTATATAATATTTCTGTACTGATTAGTAAAAAGAATTTCTCGAATTATGGGTTAGACATAGGATTAACCTTAAATAACTTAGAGAGTGTTCGAGTTTACATTAAAAATAAAACTGATTATCCACTTATCAAAGGTTGTGTAGAAAGTGCTATCAACCCAGAGAAGGCAATATATTTGAATAACGATATCTGTCGCCCTGACTTTTTGGTTGAAATCGAGGGTATCGCTCGTTCTTGAAAACAAAAAGAGTAGTTCGCTTTCGCTACTAAGCATAGTACTAATTATTCCTTGGTCCAGTACCAAACCTGATTTTTCAAATTCTCCGTTAACTCATAAGCGTCTGCATGGGACAAAACTCCGAGATAGGATTGTAAGCTCTGATGCAAGCTCTCTTCAGAGAGTAGAGCATTTTGATAGGCTCTCATCTTTTTACGAATATTTCTCAGCACTCGTCTCTTGGTTTTAGACCGGAGCAGTCGGTAGTAAGGAAATATGACATACCCGAGGAAATCTATGCCTTCATGGAATTTGTGAATCGATATTTTATTGGGATGCAGTTCAAGTTTCAGCTTTTCTCTCAAAAAATCCTGTAATTGAGGCAGCAAGTCTTCGAGGTATCTCCGGTCTTCTGATACAATCATGAAATCGTCCGTGTAGCGTGCATAATTTTTAACACGAAGCCTATGCTTAACAAACTGATCAAACTCGTTCATATAAATGTTGGCGAAAATCTGCGAGGTCAGGTTACCGATGGGCACTCCTTTATAGGTATTGGCATCAAAAAGCGTCCGCATTTTGCTCTCTCTCTCTCTCTCTCTCTCTCTCTCTCTCTCTCTCGGTGGTGCCGCCAAGTGTGTATAACTTTCGATAATTCTCTCCAGAAGAGTATTGGTTTTCGGGTCCTTAATTTTCTTGCCCAGAATATCTATCAGTACATGGTGATCAATGGAATCAAAGAATTTTCTCACGTCGCACTTCAAGGCATAGCAGGTGCGCGTGTTATTACGACTCGCTTCACCCAGCATCTCTGCAACCCTGTCTACTCCTTTGTGTGTTCCTTTTCCGATTCGGCAAGAATAGGAATCGTTGATAAATGTCGGTTCAAATATTTTATTAAGCACACTAAAAGTAGCGTGATGAAGAACGCGATCCCGCACCGTGGCTTTGTGTATCCTCCGCAACTTAGGATCGTGAATATAAAAACTACTATATGCTCCGTGTTTATACTTTTTACTTATTAAATCTCTATGCAAAGCAAAGATGTTTTGTTCGAGGTTTTCTTCAAAAGCCAATACATCAAGTCTATTTCTCTTTCCACATTTGAACTCATCCCATGCAGAAAAGAGATTTTCTGCATCAGCTATCTTATTAAATAATCTTGTATAAACTCTCATGAATGATATTGATATCCCGATCCTTAAAAAATCCTACGAACTGTATAAATTGTTCCACGAATATCGGAAACTGATTCCGAAAGCAGACCGATTTACTGTTTACGAGAGAAGTGAAAATCTCATTGTAGACCTGATCGAGTATTTTCTTGAAGCTGGCTATACCAAGAGTAGTAACAAATCTGTAATCCTTGAAACAGCAAGCGTTAGACTAAATACCCTCCGCTTTTTCGTTCGCCTCATGAAAGAAACAAGGTCGCTCGATAACAAGAAATATACTGCACTCCAAGGAATGATTGACGAAATCGGGCGAATGCTTGGCGGATGGATCAGATCATCTAACCCTCGATAAAACAAAAGGCATCGTATAGATGCCTTTTGTGAAGTTGGAGAGACTTCGGAACGAACGCCGACGCGGAACCGTAGTTGTCGTTCGCATTGTCGAACCAGTTCGTGTCGAACTTGACCTTGCCGTCGTTGAAGTTGAAGTACGGGGCGTGATCGAAGCGAACATCGGCATCCGGATATTTGTCTTTGCCCATCCTAGTCACCAGAGCTTGAAAGTATTCCTTGTTGGCAACAAGGTGCGATCTTGCTCCTGAATTTTATCTGACAGCACCAACCATATAGGCTTAATGGTCTGTCTTAGACAAAGACAAGCAGTATCTCCTCATCGCGACACGCTCTTCCAAACCGTAATCGGGAAGACTCTGGTCGTTTCTCTAAATGAGAACAAAGAGAAAGAGTTCGGCGACGGCAATCCGTAAACGGCCGTGCATTAGCCTAGACTCATCAGTAAGTATAACAAAATATATTTTCTGTATAAAAAGAAATCGGCGTTACCCATTCGGTCGTGAGACCTGTGGATAACGCCGATCATTTTTTGCCGCGAACTCAAGAATCAAAAGAAAGGATTCAAAAGATTCAAGAGTTCGAGCACCAAGGATCAGTTCTGCGGAACGAACGCCGACGCGGAACCGTAGTGGTCGTGCGCATGGCCGAACCAGCACGTGTCGAACTCGACCCGGCCGTCGTGGAAGTCGAAGTACGGGGCGTGATCGAAGCGAACATCGGCACCCGGATCATCGAACTCGTCACCCGCACAGTCGATCCAGAGATCGTCCACGTTCTGGAGGCGTTCCGCGTGAGTCAGGATCATGATCCCGACCGCGAAAGCACCAAGGCCGATCTCGTTTTGCGAGAAGA